>JAIUYC010000214.1 GCA_020216575.1 Coleofasciculus sp. S288
CTTTCGCCTCGCACCTCGTTAGCCCATTGTGTTTGGCTGAGTGATAACGATATCACTATCCTGGCAGAAACGCGATCAACGGTAGTCCATAATCCCTTGAGCAACCTGCGTCTGGGCAGTGGCATTGCTCCAATTTTGAAATACCGTCAAGCAGGCGTAAACGTTGCGTTTGGTTGTGATGGTGCTGCTAGCAATGACTCCCAAGACTTACTCGAAGCCATCAAAATTGGTTCAATTCTGCACAACATCACCGATTTAGACTATCACCACTGGATTACACCCCGACAGTCAGTAGAAATAGCTTCCTTGGGAGGGGCAACGGGATTGAATCTAGCTGATGAACTGGGTTCACTAACGGTAGGGAAGAAAGCCGATTTAGTCATGTATGACCTTACCAGTCTCTCACTCTTGCCCCGCACCGATCCAATTGGCTTGCTGATTTTGGGACGGCCAACCAATGCTGTTGATAGTGTTTGGGTGAATGGCAAGCGAGTCGTCGCCGATGGGACGGTAACAACAATTGATGTTGATGCCTTAAGGAAAGAATTGTTTGAGCGTAGCCAATGGAGTGCCACTCGCCAATCTCCAACAACCGCTCAAATTGAAGCCCATTATCGCAGCGTGATGGGATTGCCGGAGGCCTTTCAGAAAAGTTACTCGTGAAACGAGAGGGGTGGGCAGGGGGAACCGAAGTCTTGCTCCCCTCTCAGCTCAAAAATTTATTCCTTTTCCCTCCTAAAAGACTTCTGCTCCCTTGACTTGTTCTGTAATTTGCTGTTTAACATTCGCTGCTTCCCCACAAGTGCGAGGAGTGGGAAAAATCTTCCCCGGATTGGCTAACCCTTTCGGATTAAAAACTTGATTTATCCACTGCATCGTTTCCAAATCTGTCTCAGTAAACATATTTGGCATGAAGCATTTCTTATCCGCACCAATCCCATGTTCTCCAGAGATACTACCGCCCACTTTCACACAAAGTTTCAGAATTTCTCCTCCTAATTCTTCCACCTTATGCAAAGCACCTGGAACTGAATTATCGTAAAGAATCAAAGGGTGAAGGTTGCCATCGCCTGCATGAAATACATTCGCAATGCGATACCCATACGTCTCGCTCAACGCTTCAATTTCCTTGAGAACGCCTGCCAGTTGAGTGCGAGGAATAACCCCATCTTGGACAAAATAATCGGGACTCATATGACCGGCAGCGGCAAAGGCAGCTTTGCGACCTTTCCATAATTTCAAGCGAGTTTCTGGGTCACTCGCTGTTGTGATATTCCGCGCCCCATTCTTTTTGCAAAGTTCGGCAACTCGCTGTTTATTGGTTTTCACCTCCACCTCTAAACCATCCAGTTCCACTAACAAGATAGAACCCGCATCTCTGGGATAACATCCCGTAGCCACAACATCTTCCACTGCGTTAATACTGAGATTGTCCATCATCTCCATGCCAGCAGGGATAATCCCCGCGCCGATAATGTCGGCAACCGCAGCACCCGCTTCTTCGATGGTGTTGAAGTCAGCTAAGAGGACGCAAATAGATTCCGGTGTCTTGAGGATACGCAGGGTAATTTCTGTGGCAATACCCAACGTGCCTTCAGAACCGACAAATAGACCCGTTAGGTCATAACCGGGCATTTCTTGAATCGGTCCCCCAACTTCGACAATAGAGCCATCAGGGAGAACCAGTTTTAAGCCCAAGACGTGATTGGTGGTGACGCCATACTTGAGGCAATGGACACCGCCAGAGTTTTCAGCAACATTGCCACCAATGGAGCAAATAATTTGGCTGGAGGGGTCAGGCGCGTAATAAAAACCAGCACCACTAACCGCTTGCGTCACCCAGTTATTGATGATACCCGGTTGCACGACGATGCGCTGGTTTTCCAGGTCAATGTCGAGGATTCGCTTCATCAAGGCGGTGACAATCAAAACGCAATCTTCCACGGGTAGCGCACCACCTGATAAACCTGTACCAGCACCCCGTGCCACCCAAGGGATGTCGTTTTGGTCGCATATCTTCACTACCTCTGCTACTTGTTCAGTGGTTCGCGGCAGCACCACCACAGCAGGACGCTGGCGATAGCTCGATAAACCATCACATTCGTAGGTCAGCAATTCTTCACGACGCCGAACAACACCGTCTTTGCCAACAACGGCTTCAAATTGCTTGAGGATGGGTTTCCAATCACGTTGTATGTCTTGAGCGATCATAGGTGGCCGGAGAAAGATAGTTGCACTCCTTTAATGATCGCATACTGGCGAATTTAAAGGTGTTAGGTGGTAAGTATTAAGGTCTTTTCTCTTGCCGTTTTCGGGGAAAGGTGTTAGCTGTTGTTCGTCTGGTTGGTTTGGGCTATCCCCGTCATGCTCTGCTTTGAGGTGGCAGCGTTCCGTGCTATAAACAAAGACTCCCCCAGTCTCAATTTTATAGACCCAGCCGTAGAGATTGAGTTGACCTCTATAGAGTTTTGCATGGACAGATGGGTAAGTCCGCAGGTTTTCAACTTGAGTCAAGACGTTCTCCTCGATCGCAGCATTCAAGAGTTCTTCCCCCTGATATCCCTGGTAGTTTTCTTTAATAATCCGACGGGTTGCCTCTGCATACTTTAACCAATCATAAACTAAAGGGATTTGTTCAGAAAGGCTACTCGTTTCCAGGAGTCCCTTCATGGCACCGCAGTGGGAGTGACCACATACAATAATGTCTTTGATACCTAACACTTCAATCGCGTACTCAATTGCCGCACCTTCAGCGCCCGTGGTTGCACCATAGGGTGGAATGATATTACCAACATTGCGAATAATGAAAAGTTCACCCGGTTGGGTTTGAGTAATCAAATTTGGATCAATCCGAGAATCACAGCAAGTAATGAATAGTATTCTAGGGTGCTGTCCGAGAGCCAGTTGTTCAAACATCTCTCGGTGAGTACTAAAGTAATTCGTTTGAAACTGGTGGACACCCTTAAGCAACTTTCGCATCGTTCAAAATTTTATTTCTAGAACAACAAAACACCTTTACTGTACTTCTCAGTAGGATTAGTTTGCCGTGTCCTATGCATCAGTTCCATTTTCAGTTAATATCTATAGTTCTGTCCCTGTTCTTCTATCACTACTCTTATAAGCAAGACAGCTGAAAGCTTACTAGCGAGTCAATTTAACGCCAGTGCTTCATGATCACTTCGTTATAGCAACTCCAATATTTTATTAGGCAATCGCTTTATAGATTAGTAACCTATCATTACACTTAACACTGCCTTTTTGCCAGTGATAGCCTAATTTTTTTATTTACTACATCTTTTTCAATAATTCCTTCCTAGATTTAAGAAGGAATGTCTGTTAAAATTAAAATGTTCCCGCCCGTTTTGTGGTAATTATCTAATTGCTTACTTCAAGGCGATCGCATTCTAAAATCTTTGCGCGATCGGCAAACCCTTGCTTCCCTAGCTTAGATTGAATCAGGGTCTATTCCCATCTGACGCAATCGCTCAGCCAATCGTTCAGCTCGCTCCTCAAGCTTTCGTCGCTGCGCTTGTTCTTCCCTAATTAAGTCTTCCACCACACGCGGAGACAGGATTGTATCGACGGCTAAAACGAGTTCGGGAAACTGTTCAGACCTCAATTCTTGCCCACGAGTAAATTCTACTCGCTGATAACCCTCTTCACCCTCAGGATGGCTCAATACCCAGACTCGCTCTTTATTTGGGTCTACTATCCAATATTCAGAAATATTGACGAGTGCGTACTCAGCTCGTTTCCGGATGTAGTCTTCTCGCCAATTGTCACTCGTTACTTCCACAACCAGATTCGGCACTTCCCCGAAATCAAGGATACCAGCTCCAGGCCTGGCACAGAGTTGCTCCCAAAGGGATGACGAGCAAACTACAACATCAGGAATGCGGGATGAATCAACTTCTGTTCTAACTCCAACAGGGTTGATTGCAATCAGAGAGAGATTTTGACTGACGAAGTAACGCCGTAGTTGATAAACCAAAAATTCGCAAATGCTTGTATGTAAAGCTGTTGGCGTCGCCATTGGCATTAAATGTCCCCGAAATAGTTCATAGAGGACATCCGGCTCTCCCTGGTAGAACCGATATTCTTCAAAGGTTAGAGTCTGCTCAGATGCCGCAGACTGAGACATATCAATTCTCCCCATGATGCTTACAGCGTCGTTCTACCCCTCAGTATGGCGGATGTCTGGCCTCTTCAATCGCTCGAAGTGCCAACGCATTTTTTCATCGCCTTTGCCGCCAATGATAGGTCAGGTTGATATTGATATTAGTTTTAATTTGTGATATACGGATGAACGGGCTATTGATTCAACTCGCTGGGGAGTGCCGAGCGAAATCTGGAAAACAGCACAAAAAGCCCTAGAGCTAGCTTGTGGTTTCCTTGGGGAGCAAGCGCTACCCTCTTAGGGGAATCACGCTATTAATTCAGGAAAAAACAGGGATGCATCAAAAATCGCGCAAATCATTCCAGAGAAGGGATACCTATGAAATTGCCAATCTGCTCAACGCAATTAAGCTAAACCCCACTATTTTTATTTGGGGATTACTTTTGGGATTCACTTGGGGGTTCTTGCTGACAGACTCTTTCTCTAAAGTTCCAATCCTGGAAAACGTCTTACAACAGTTGGAATCTACGAACTTGCAGGAATAATGATGTTTTTTTAGAGCGATCGCAACAAGATATACCAAAAGGCAGAGGGCAAAGGGCAGTGGTTCGACAGGCTCACCAATCGGGCAGAAGGGAAAAGATTGACGGGTCTAGGTTTCAGGATTTTGCGAGACTCAAGAGTCGCCTTGGCGACTGCTATAACTGTCCACTTGCCCTATTTTGTAACTACTATCGCTGACTAGGTTGAAGCGGATACTGGTCTGCCAGAAACGCTTTTGCGTCGGCTTCATCTTGGATTGTGCCATCTAGCGTTGCCGCTACGAGCGCATCCAGAATTTGTCGGTATTGGGGTCCTGGTTTATAGCCCAGTCGTTTGAGATCATTGCCATTAAGTGGGGCTTGAACGTGAGTCCAAGTGGTGAGATACTCCCAAATGTTACGCCTAATTGCCCTTGGACTTTTCACGCCAATCAAAACTAAGGTGGGTAACTTATACTCCCGCAGTCGCTGGAAAACTTCACTGGGACGCTTGGCAGTTGCTAAGGACTCTATTACCTCGGCTTGCGCTTGCGCGAGTTGCTGGAGACGTTCGATACTGTCCAAGGGCAACTGAAGATTTTCTGCTGCCTTGCCCCGCTCTTCGGGAGCTAGATGAGCGAGTAACACTTCTAGCCGCATCTGCCAATGTTCTAAGCGTTTATCCGGGTCAAACCGTCGCAACCAACGGTTAACCAGACGCACTTGCCACGATAACGGCTTGTCGAGTTCTAGCGTTGGATGGATGCAGCGCAGTGCCTCTAAAGACGCCAGCAACTGCAACGCCCTTTCCCAGTAGGGAGCCTGCAAAATGTACTTCAGTTCTGTTTTGAGGCGCGTTTGCAGGGCTGGTGCTCTCGTATTTTCGACGAGCGATCGCTCATACACTCCACTCTCGATCGCATAATGGATATACGCTTCCGTTTGCGGTTCAATCTCAAATCCCAGTCGCACCGCAAACCGCACCGCTCGATAAATCCGGGTGGGGTCTTCAATAAAGCTATTGGCATGCAAAACTCTGATTTGACGCGATCGCAAATCGAGCAACCCCCCAAAGAAATCTAATAAAGGCAATCCTCGACCCCGTGATGCTGTCATTCGCACAGCCATCGCATTAATCGTAAAATCTCGCCGATAAAGGTCTTGGCGAATCGAACTCGCTTCAACTTCAGGATTAGCTGCCGGATAGGGATAGAACTCCGTTCGGGCAGTCGCAATATCCACCCACAGGGAGTCAAAAACTGGGTCATTGTGCCACAGCAGGGCAGCCGTTTGAAACGCCCCGTGAACTTCTAGACGAACGTTGGGATAGATTTTCTGAAGTGCTTTGGCAAGTGCTACCCCAGCCCCCGTATCGGCCGAGTGGTGATAACCGTCTACAACCAAGTCAATATCGTTTAGCAGCAGGGGCTTAGCGGGTTCAGCGAGTAATAAGTCTCGTACTGCGCCACCCACAATGTAAAGATGCCAGCCCCGCCGTTCCGCCTCCCCAGCAGCTTTGCTAAGGAGTTCCCAAAGCGGGAGAGCAAGGCGCTTTTGAAGATTGGTGATGAGCGATTGGGGACTGGGAATGGGAATGGGGCAAGACTCTCCCCATTCTCCGCTCCCCTTTCCTTGATGCAATTGCCGGAGAACATCGGTACGGGTAACAATTCCGACCAACTGCCCATTGTCCAGAACTGGCAGACGCCCGATATCGTAAGTCACCATCAGCGACTCAATATCCGGCAGGGATGTCTGAGGTGTAATGGTCTTCGGCTCCTTGGTCATGTAGCCTTTAACTGGCGCGTGACCGAAACCGTGGTGCAGTGCTAAATCCAGATCGCGGCGCGAGATAATTCCCACTAGCTGGTCGTTTTCGTCCACCACCGACAGCCCTGAATGACCGTACCGCAACAAAATTCGTTGGGCTTCACTAATCGTTGTGTGAGGGCGAATTGTGCGTACTGGTGATGACATCAACTCCCGTGCAGTTGGAGGCTGAGGAATTTGGTCGATTAGTTGGTTAACGAGCTGCTCGATAATCTCTTGGGGATTAACATCTCGCAGTCTCATCGCTGCTGCCTGGGAATGTCCGCCGCCCCCT
>JAIUYC010000215.1 GCA_020216575.1 Coleofasciculus sp. S288
CACCGTCGAAGCCTCACGCCGAAGTCTTGTCGAAGTTCAGTCGAACGCTGAGCTCACGTCGAAGCCTGATAACTGATAACTGAAAGGTGAGAACCGCTATACCCATTCCCGATTACCCACCTCAGAGTAGAGCAAGTTGTCACGCATCTGGCTTGGTTAACTCGGCTTGCAGTCGAGCAATGCTTTCATACTCTCCTTTCAGGGTTTCTAGAATACGAGTGTAGATAGGGAGAATCTTTTGATACGTCTCTACGTTAGCGGCTATGGGTTGATGTCGATGTGTTTCGCCAATCATCTCAGAGACGATGTTGAGCGACGAGATTTTTTTGAGGGCATAAAGTCCTAGGACAGCAGAACCAAGACAAGAACTTTCATACTGTTCTGGGATAGTAACGTCTCGGTTGAATACATCTGCCATCATTTGTCTCCAAAGAGTTGAACGAGCAAAGCCGCCAGTCGCTTGAACTCTTGTGATTTTGCCCGTGAAATCTTCAAGTGCTTCTAAAACAAGGCACAAATTGTACAGGATGCCTTCTAACACAGCTCTTACCAAATGGGCTTTGGTATGACTGGCACTAAGACCAAAATACGAGGCTCTAGCATTAGCATCCCAAAGTGGCGATCGCTCTCCCATTAAGTAGGGGTGAAAAATGAGTCCATCTGAGCCGGGAGGAACCGTTTCAGCCAGCATGGTGATTAACTCATAGGGGTCTTTTCCCAATCGTTGTGCTGCCCTTACTTCCGTATCCGTGAGTTGGTCGCGCACCCAACGCAAGGCAATCCCGCCGCTATTCACCGCACCGCCAACGACCCAATGCTTCTCAGTTAGAGCATAGCAGAATAGCCGTTCTTGAGGGTCTGTAACAGGTTGGTCAACAACAGCCCGAATTGCACCACTTGTACCCACGGTAACAGCAACAACTCCAGGCGAAATCGCACCGACACCCAGATTCGACAACACCCCATCACTCGCACCAACTACCGTGGGAATATCCGCCGCAATTCCCATCGCTTCGGCGCATTCCGTCTGGATTGGCTTCAAAATGTGCGTGGTTGGCACTAATTCTGATAACTTGGCTTCCGTGATACCAGCAATTTCCAGCGCATCTTTGTCCCAAGCCAGTTCTTTTAAATTCAGCAAACCCATTGCCGAAGCGATGGAATAATCGACAACGTACTGTTGGAACAAGCGATAAAAAATGTACTCTTTAATTGAAATAAACTTCGCTGCCTTTTCAAAAAGTTCGGGATGCTCGTCTCGCAGCCAAACCAGCTTGACAAAGGGGGACATGGGATGAATTGGGGTTCCCGTCCTCAAATAAATCTCGTGTCCGTGCTGTTCTTGCTTAATTTTGTCCGCCCACTTGGCACTGCGGTTGTCTGCCCAAGTAATGCTTTGAGTCAGCAAATTTCCTTGGGCATCAACGGCAATTAAGCTATGCATGGCACTGCCAAAGGACAAACACAGCAATTGAGCCGGATCAATACCGCTACCCAAAACAATTTTCCTCACGGTTGTAAGCACGGCTGAGAAAATTTCTTTTGGGTCTTGTTCCGCTGTTTCTGGAGTCGGTGCATACAACGGATAGCCAACGGCATGCTTGCAGACTGTATCACCTTTTTCTGTAAATAGAACGGCTTTGGTACTTGTCGTACCAATGTCTATACCAATGACATAACGTAAATTATTCATCGAACCCTACGTAGTTTAAACCCTTAATTAATTCATTGACGTTCGATGTAGGGAGGTTTAACCAGGAAATTATAGCGATTCTCAGTTGACTGGGATACACCTAGATTCACGATTCTCCGGGGGCGGGTTTCACCGAGATATTTACTTCCCACGGCTCAATCCAATAAACCCGCCCGTACTCCAATCATTCGAGAACCGCTATATTCATTCCATCAACAACTTATATAAACCTGCCTTGGCCTTGAGGGCGGGTTTATCTCATCTGTCTCTTGGCGGCAACAGTTATCGGAAAACCCGCCCCTACAAGCATTTGTCAACAACATCATTGATTCAGGGGAGAAACCGCGCCCTCCATATAAACAATAGTCTTTATTAGAATCCCACTAGCTTTTAGCTAGATGAGAGTGTCAAAAGAAGAAGCTGAGAACAAATACTACGGCAAACCCAACTACACCAATGATTGTCTCCATCACCGTCCACGACTGAAGCGTTTGCTTTTCAGAGAGTCCCAGGTAACGGCTAACCAACCAGAAACCAGAATCGTTAACATGGGACAGTACGGTTGCGCCGGATGCGATCGCAATTGTCATCAATCCAGCCATGGGTGCGGAATAATTACCCGCCTCAATCACCGGAGCCATTAAACCCGCAGCGGTAACCATTGAAACGGTAGCAGAACCTTGGGAAATTCTCACAGCAGCGGCAATCAAGAACGCCAACAGGATGACAGGGAGTTGCAACGTCGCCATTGCCTTAGCAAGCGCCTCTCCCACACCACTGGCAACAAGTACCCTGCCGAATACCCCACCAGCACCTGTAACAAGAATAATCAGTCCAACAGGTTCCAAAGACTTGGTTGCAATTCGCTGAACTTCATTCTGGGTATAACCGCGTCGAGTGCCTAGGAAGTAGAACGAGAGTAGCGCCGCAAGCGTCAACGCGACAAACGGGTGTCCTAAGAAAGCCAGCAGGTTGCGGACAAAGTTGCCCTCTGGTAGCAGTACCCCGGAAATTGTGTTCATCAGAATCAGCACGAGGGGAACGGCAATGATTGATACCACTAACCCAAATCCAGGGGGATTTTTAAGTGCTTCTTCTTCCTTTGCCTTAAACTCTTCCTGCTCGTTAGCTTCTACCAGCATGTAATCAGGGACATCGGCTTTAATTTGACCACCAATATATTTACCGAAGAAGATTCCACCTAAAATCATGGCAGGGAGTCCCGCGATCGCACCAAACAAAATCACCCAACCCAAGTCAGCATTCAGGAGAGAGGCAACAGCAACTGGACCTGGAGTGGGTGGAATAAAACTGTGGGTAACCGCAAGTCCTGCCGCTAGAGGAATGGCATAGTAAAGCAGGGAGCGTCCCGTTCGCTGAGCCAAACCATAAACAAGGGGAATCAAAATAATCAATCCTACATCGAAGAATACAGGAATTGCCACCAAAAAGCCCGTTAATCCTAGCGCCCATTGAGCGTTATCTTCACCGAATTTTTTGACAAGAGTTTGCGCAAGTTGTTCGGCACCACCCGACACCCGCAGCATTTCACCAAACATCGTTCCCAAGCCGACAACGATGGCAATAAAGCCTAAGGTTGACCCCATCCCTTGCTGGATTACATCTGGAATCTCGCCTAGGGGTATCCTCCCGATTAGCGCAACGAACAGGCTGGCAAGCAGTAAGGCAATAAATGCCTGTAACCGAAGAACAATAACGAGAAAAAGCAGTACGGCAACGCCTAAAACGGCGATAAATAGTAATGAAAACGTAGACATGAACCCCTTCCTTCCAGCCCCTCACTTCAGTTTTTCCTTGTCAATCCAGATGGAAGCTAATGCCAAGCTCCCCTCATTGCTGTCATGAGGGTAAGTCTGGGTGCGAAGTATCAGGGCGTAGTGATTAAGTAACTTCTATAGGAAGGTTCTTGTTTTCTAAAGAAAGTTACATCTTTCGGTAGAGATAAATGTGTCTTAGATACATGCTTCTTAATATATTGCTGATCGTAGCTTTTTAATTCCCATGTTTGCAGTAGCCCGAGCGATCGCATCTCACTTTTTGCAAAGTTTTGTTACTAATTGCGGAAAAATTCCTGTGCCAATACAGAGAGATCAATGGAAGCTCCAAGTTTAATCAGGGATATAAGACATGGCTATTCAATTCGGCACTAATAGCAATGACACTCGAACGGGAACTTCTGGCAACGACATCATTTATGGATTCGCCGGAAATGACACTCTTAGTGGCTTAGATGGCAATGACAACCTTTATGGCGGGACTGGCAACGATGTGCTCGATGGAGGCGCTGGTAACGATGTTCTTTTTGGTCAAGACGGTATCGACAATCTGACTGGCGGTGGGGGAGACGATATTGTTTTGGGTGGAGATAGTAGCGACACGTTAGATGGTGGGGCTGGTGACGACTATCTTGATGGTGAGGGGGGCAACGACACGCTTGTTGGTGGAGAAGGAAACGATAACCTGTATGGCAATGCAGGCAACGACAATCTAGATGGCGGGGATGGCGACGACAATCTAGATGGTGGTGAGGGCTACGATAGGTTATTTGGCGGTGAGGGCAATGATAACCTGTTTGGATGGTCTAACAACGATACTCTCATCGGTGGGCATAACAATGACTCCTTATATGGCGGTGACGGGAATGACCGCTTACTAGGCTTTGGGGGTCGCGAAGGTGAAGGTGTCCCTGAAATCGACAATGACAGTCTGGAGGGCGGTGCAGGCAACGACACCCTTATCGGTGGTTATGGCAACGACACACTGACTGGCGGGTCTGGTGCTGATTTCTTCGATTATAATTTCTGGACTGGTGGATACCACGGAGCTGATGGCGAAGGGATTGACATCATTACAGACTTTTCAGTTGCAGATGATACTATCCGTGTTTCTGAGGATTACAGTACTTGGTTCGGTCTGGGTGACCTCGTTGCAAACGCTTTTATTAGTGCTAATCAATTTACGATTGGGTCAGCCGCCACCACAGCAGAACACCGATTCATCTACAACCCTACTAATGGTGCTTTCTTCTTTGACAGAGACGGAATGGGCAGCGAAGCACAAGAACAGTTGGCAATACTATCGACAAACCTTGCCATAACTCATTTAGATATTTACATTACTAGCGGTATCGGTATTCGGTAATTCGCGTAAAATCTGGAGCAATTTCTGTTAAATAGCATCCAAAATAAACCCCGCTCAATTAGCAGGTTAATACGGTTAATTGGGAAATCATTTTTCATTTTCAAATCCTAAAATGACTTTTTTCATCTTCTTAGTAAAGTTTTATGTCTAGTTGTACATATGATTTTTTCCTGGTATATAAAAATAACTAAAGTCTTAGAAATTGAAGGAAGTAGTATGAATTTATTACTGGAACAGATTTATCAAACGAGGCAGGTCGAAGACGCTGAAGGAAATGCAATTAACCCTTTTCCCACCGCTACAGCTTACGAGCTAGGCAAAGTTTTCTACGACCTAATTCAAGAAGAAAAATTAGAAAGGACACTAGAGGTAGGTATGGCGTATGGCTTATCTACCTTATTTATTTGCCAAGCTCATTCTGACAAAGGTACAGGACATCATACCGCCATCGATCCTAACCAAAATAGCCTATGGAGATCTATTGGAAAATTGAATATAGAAAAAGCTGGTTTTGCAGACAGATTTCGCTTCTTTGAAGCTTGCTCTCATGAGGTTTTACCCCAGCTTTTAGCTAACGGAGAACAGTTTGATTTCGCCTTCATTGATGGCATGCATTTGTTTGACTATGCTTTGGTAGATTTCTTCTATATCGATAAAATGTTGAGGGTTGGAGGATATGTAATTTTTGATGATATTTGGATGCCTAGTATCCGAAAAGTACTATACTTTGTAGTCCAGAATAAAGCTTACGAGTTGGTCAAATTTTCCACCCAGCAAAACTTGAGAAAACGCGCAAGCAGAATGGCACGCCGTTTCCTTCAAGATCCGATTGAAAGAGATTACAAAGGAATCAAATTTACTCCGGAAAATATTTGTATTCTGAAAAAACTATCTGAAGATAACCGTCACTGGGAATTTCATCGTTCGTTCTAAAGGACGAACAACGAGAAAAAAACGAGGCTCTACCCTATCTTGATGCAAAAATTAAATTCTGATTTTGCAGAGTAAGAATGGTAGAGCCAGATTCCTGTTTTAAATTTTGAGTTGGTTCACTTTATCCAGAGGCAGTGCTACCAGAGCGTTTTTGGCTCCATCTGAGCATCAGCCCCAGAGTTACCTGCTTCATCAACCAGTAGAATACTACAAGCACCACAAACGTTATTGCCATAACCAGCACTGGACGTTTAGCGGTTAAATCGTTGAGTACAGTTTCTATCACATTATCGGGTTGAGTAACCAAGTCCCAGCTATTGAATCGGATGAATCGTCCTAAATAGATGCCAACAGCGCATAAAGCGTGGGTAATCAGCTCAGCCAACAGAATAAACTTACTCAATCCCTGTTGTCGCAAATAGTGAGTCAAATTAATCAAAGACAAGACGTAAGCTTCAAACCCAGCCAGGATAGCGAACAGATGCTGAGGGATAAGAACCAGGGTAACGATCCATATTGAGTACCCAGCTCGAACTGCTCCAATCAGGTGAATGATGTCTGTTAGCAGGTAAGGAGCATTGGGCAAAAAGGCGACGAAAACCAAAAATCCCACCCACCATAGAACAGAGCGTGACTTAGATGCCCTGCGAAATAGCCAGTAACTCAAAGCCAACGGTATAAAAGCCAAAAACAGATTCCAAGCCATCCACCTACTGTGGCGATGCCAAGCTTTCCATGCTTGAGTAAGTAGACCTTTCATGGGCATTACCTTTGGCGCGAATCTACAGTTTCGAGTTTGTTTAGATAGTGCTGCTTCACCAGTATAACTACTTCAAGAATGGTGATTCTGTCGCTACGAAGCATAGGATTCGCAACATGAGTTATTGAGAACGCACACAAAACTGGGATGTCAAGTATCGAT
>JAIUYC010000216.1 GCA_020216575.1 Coleofasciculus sp. S288
CCGTGTTGGGAGAAAATGGTCAGCTTTTAGAGTGGCTTTATACTTACACCCTCAAAGGACAACTCGAACACCCCTTCGCTGAAGCTTGGCGAAATCGTACAGAAGTTCGTACTGTTCTGGAAAAATCCTCAAACCATCTGGTTGCACTGACTTCTCGCTCCGTCAATTTACAGGATAGGGAGCAAGCAACAGGCAACACGGGTAACTCAGCACCGCAGCACCACCGCCATCAGATGATCAGAGAACTCTCCCAAGCCATTGTTTGGGAAGCTGAAGCAAAAACCTTGCAGTTCACGTTTGTCAGTCCGAGTGCCGAACGACTTTTAGGCTATCCTGCCGACGAGTGGCTTTCCGATCCAGAGTTTTGGGTAAAGCTGATTCATCCGCAAGATCGGCTGTGGGCTGTCTCGCTATGCCGCAAGAAAATGTTTCAGAGTCGAGATTATGAGCTGGAGTATCGCTGCATCACGGCAGATAACCGGGTGGTTTGGCTGCGCGATCGCGCTTGTGTCGTCCGGAACGAGCGAGGTAAGGTAGGCAAGCGACGTGGTCTGATGGTTGATATTACACTCGCCAAACAAGCGGAAGCAGAACTTCAAATCCGCCTGCGTCAGCAAGCCACCGTCGCACAGCTAGGGCAAACAGCGCTCTTGGGAACCGACATTTCGACTTTGATGAACGACAGTGTTTTTTTGGTTGCCGAAACGCTGGCAGTCGAGTATTGCAAAATTTTAGAATTGCTTCCTAATGGCAATGCCCTGCGACTTCGGGCAGGGGTGGGTTGGCAAGCCGAGTTGGTGGGGCATGCGATTATCGAAGCCAGTGATAACACCCAAGCCGGTTATACCCTACATACCCGTCAACCTGTGATTGTAGAAGACCTGAGTCGCGAAGCACGCTTTCGAGGTTCGCCCTTGCTTCACGACCACAATATTGTTAGTGGGTTGAGCGTTGTTATTGAATCAGCATCCAAGAAAAAGCGTTTAAATAGCGATGAAGCTAACGTTCCCCATCGTCCCTTTGGGGTTTTGGGAGTTCACACGAGCCGACGAAAGGCATTTAGCCAGGGAGATATTGATTTTCTCCAAGCGGTTGCCAACATCCTGTCGGCTGCGATTGAGTGCCAGCGAGCGTATGAGGCTCTCGATGAAAGTACGGCACGCCTGTACCAAATCACGCAGGTGTTAGGAAAACGCAACTTAGAATTGGAGCAGTTTGCCTATGTCGCCTCTCACGATTTAAAAGCACCGCTGCGAGCGATCGCTAATTTATCTCAGTGGATAGAAGAAGATATCGCTGACCAACTTAACGAAGAAAACCGACAGCAAATGCAATTGATGCGAGGGCGAGTTCACCGATTGGAAGCCCTGATTGAGGGTCTGTTGCAGTATTCTCGTGCCGGACGCTTCAACGTCAAACCAGAATCAGTGGATGTCGCCGTCTTATTGAGACAAATCATTGACAAACTCAAGCGGCCTGACCCTTTCACGATTGACATTGCCCCTGGTATGCCAACATTGGTCACGGATCGTTTGCGTCTCGAGCAAATTTTCAACCATCTCCTCGACAATGCCATCAAGCATCATCCCCGATCCAATGGAACTGTGAGAATCAGCGTCCGGGAACTGTCGGACGCTTACGAGTTTGCTGTGGCAGATGATGGGGCAGGAATTGCACCTCAATTTCAGGAACGAATATTTCTGATGTTTCAGACGCTGCAAGCCAGAGACACACTAGAGAGTACGGGAGTCGGGTTAGCGATCGCCAAAAAGATTGTCGAAAGCCAAGGCGGTATTATCCGATTGGAATCTCAAGAAGGTCAGGGGGCAACCTTTTACTTTACCTGGCCTAAGCAGTGAAGAGAGCAGGGGGAGCAGGGGGAGCAGGGGGAGCAGGGGGAGTTTTATGCTGCCATTCTAGATTAGGCATCATGAGGAAAAGCTCACAACGAAGGGATGAAAATCCTTCTCTCCTGTCCCTTGACTCCTTTACGATACAAGGGGCGGGTTTATTGGATTAATTGGTGGGAAAGTAGATACCTTGGTGAAACCCGCCCCTACAACTCCCAACTCCTGACTCCTGTATAGACGCGACATGTCGCGTCTGTACGCCCCCTGACTCCTATTTTCAAAACAGGAAACCAGGAACTATGAATGCCTCGAAAATTTCGCCAGCTTGGCACAAGCTCCGACCCGATTTTTCCGTTCGTTGGCGAGGCGCTTTAATTATTTCAATCCCGGCTATCTGTTGGTTCATTTCACTGTTTGCCCTGGCTGCACTGCGCTCTAAGATTGCATCGGTGCAAAAGCAGGAGCAACAAAGTCAGGAAATTCTCAACGAGACCTATCGCTTACTCAGAACGCTTGTCGAGGCTGAGACAGGCGTTCGCGGTTACATAATTACCAGGCGTCCGGAATTTCTGAAATCGTATTCCGAGGCAAAAACCCTCTTACCCAATAACCTTAATTCCCTGAGCGCTAAGGTGCAACACATATCAGTAGGGCGTCAGCAATTCCAAAAAATTCCACCGCTGGTGCAGCAACGGCTCGTGCTTTTAGATCGGGTAGTCGAAACCAGTGATGCACAAGGAGTAACGGTCGTCGAGCCTGCATTGAGCCGCCTGTTGGTCGAGAGCAAGTCGATTATGGATAGCCTGCGCCAGGAAATTATGGAGTTTTCCGAGCAACAGGAGCGCTGGCAACAAGAGCGTAAAGCCCAAGTGTTGTGGTGGCAGGAGTTGACGACTGCTGTGCAGTGGAGCGCTTTGGCGGTTGGTTTATTGGGATCGGGTGCGGCGTTGTACCTCTTTAATCAGTTAGACACAGAGCTCGTTGAGCGGGCAAGCCGCTTGCGAGAAGGGAATATTTACCTGCAAGCGGTTTTTGACAATGTCGTTGATGGAATTCTCATTCTCAACGAGCGCGGCTACATTCAAACGGCTAATGCGGCGGCTGTAGCAATTTTTGGTTATGAACTTGATGAAATCGCGGGCAAACACCTGCAACGGTTGATTGCGGAACCGTTTACTGATGACAGCGGCAAAGTGATGAGTCACTTTGTCGGAAAGAATCGAGACAAGCTAAGACTCCAGCAGGAGACAATCGGACGGCACAAACAGGGCAAGACCTTCCCAATGGAGTATGCGATTAGCGAAATGCAGCTAGACAATGAGCGGTTGTTTATTGCGATCGCTCGCGACATCACGGAGCGCAAGCAGTCGCAAGATATCTTGCTCAAACAAGCTCAGCTGTTGGATCTGGCAAATGATTCGATTATGGTACTCGATCTCAACGACAGGATTACGTATTGGAATCAAGGAGCAAAACGGCTGTACGGCTTTTTCTCGAGAGAAGCTGTAGGGCAATGCATCCACGCTTTGCTAAAAACTGAATCTCCTCAACCCCTTGAGAAAATCAAAAAGGCGGTGGTCAAACACGGCTACTGGCACGGAGAACTGGTACATTCTCGACGCGATGGTAGTCGCGTTACCGTTGCTAGCAGCTGGACGTTGCAGCGAGATGAGGCAGGGATTCCAGTGGCTTACCTGGAAATCAACCAAGACATTACCGAACGCAAGCAAGCGGAGGTAGCCCTGCAAAAAAGCGAAGAACTTTATCGCACCCTAGTTAAGAACTTCCCAAATGGAGCCGTGTTTTTGTTTGACCAAAACTTGCGATACAGCATCGCGGAAGGGACGGGATTAGCAATGGTCAATCTGGAGAGTGAGGCACTTACAGGTAGGACGATTTGGGAGACATTGCCGCCCGAAACGGCTCAAATCCTAGAGCCAATTTATCGTGATGCGCTCAGGGGTAAGGTTACGGTTACGGAAATTCCCTTTGCTGACCACCTCTACCGCATTTATGTTTTGCCTGTAAGCAACGAACGCGGAGAAGTTTTTGCTGGCATGGCGATGACACAGGATATCACCGAGAGTAAACAAGCAGAGGGCGCTTTGCGATCGCGTGCTGAGGAACTGGCGCGGATGACGGCGGTGCTGGCACAAACAACGGCGAGTTTGGAGAAGCGCAACACCGAACTCGACCAATTTGCCTATATTGTCTCCCATGATCTCAAAGCTCCCTTAAGAGCGATCGCTAATCTTTCCCAATGGATTGAAGAAGACCTCGAGGCGCAGTTGACAGAAACCACTCGATACCAAATGGACTTGATGCGAAGTCGCGTCCATCGGATGGAAGCCTTGATTAACGGTCTGTTGCAGTATTCCCGTGTTGGACGTCTCCAGACTGAATTGGAATGGGTTGATGTTGGGGAATTACTGGCACAGGTGATTGACTCTTTAGCTCCACCACCCGAATTTACCATTACGGTGATGCCAAACATGCCAACCCTAATCACTGAACGATTACCCCTAGGACAGGTGTTCGCGAATTTGATTAGTAACGCGATTAAACACAATCCGCGCTCTGATGGACAAGTGACAATTTCAGTGAACGAACAAACTGACTTCTACGAATTTTTTGTCACTGATAATGGACCAGGTATTGAGCCAGTATTCCACGAAAAAGTTTTTCTAATGTTTCAAACCCTGCAACCTAGAGACAAAGTAGAAAACACGGGTGTTGGTTTGGCAATTGTTAAGAAAATTATCGAGGATAAAGGCGAAACGATTTCCTTAGACTCTCAGCTGGGTCAAGGAGCGACATTTCGTTTTACTTGGTCTAAGCAACCGATGACAGGGGAGTTCTAAGAATGGACGACAAACAAATCAGCTTTTTACTGGTTGATGACGATGAAGTCGATGTCATGACCGTCAAACGAGCGTTTCGGAAAAACAAGATCACGAATCCACTTTACGTGGCGACAAATGGTGTTGAGGCGTTAGCCCTATTGCGAGGCGATGCCATGCCAAAGCTGTTGCCCGGTCAGCGAAGACTGATTTTGCTTGACCTAAATATGCCTAAAATGGGTGGGATTGAGTTTCTGCGGGAGTTAAGAGCTGACCCGGAACTCAGACTTTTGCCCGTGATCGTGCTGACAACTTCTAATGAGGACAAAGATAAGGTAGAAGCTTACAATCTCAATGTCGCTGGGTATATTATCAAGCCGGTGACGTTCAATAAATTTGTGGAGGTCATGGCAACACTCAATAAATATTGGACGCTGAATGAATTGCCGTAGAGGAATTGGCAAAGCTTGATGAGATGGACACGATTAAACGGAAGGTGGGCATTGTCTGCTAAAACCCTATAGTTCAAATCCGGAGGGAATAGCAGGCAATGCCCACCCTACAGCTAGGTGCTATCTTATTCATGTCGCTCTACTTAACATTTCTAGAAAAGCTGAACCTAAAATCTCATTTATAGCCGATGGCACGGACTCACAAATCTTAAAAAATCTTTAAATTTTATAAAACAAAGAAAGAACCCGTCAACGTATAGAGACGAAGCTGGAGGATAGTCTTCCAAAATGATAGTTAAGAGCGAACGGATAAGAGTTCCAGGCTGATGATAAGCACTACTTATGGAAGACCTGATAAAAATCCTCCTAGTCGAAGATGATGAAGTCGATCGCATGGCAGTAAGCCGAGCACTGAAGACAGCTGGGCTTAGAACTGACATGGTACTAGCGATCGACTGCAAAAGTGCGATGGATGTACTTTTTCAGGAAAGGCGCTCTGTTGACGCTACCCCAAACGAACAGGATTTTGATTGTATTCTTCTTGACTATCGCTTGCCGGATGGTGATGGATTAGCTCTAGTTCGAGAAGTGCGGCGGGCGGGGAGTAAAGTACCACTAATCGTCTTAACAGGTCAGGGTGATGAACAACTTGCTGTGGAACTCATGAAGTCCGGAGTGTCAGACTACCTTCCTAAAAACAAACTCTCACCCGAAACACTCTCCCGCAGCGTTCGCAATTCCGTTCGCCTCTACCGAGCCGAACAAGAGGCGGCGCTGGCAAATCAGCGGTTGCGTGAAAGTGAAGAACGCTATCGCTTGGTTCTTGAAGGGTCTAACGATGGGATTTGGGACTGGGATATCGTTACCCATGACGTTTATTGTAATGACCGCCTTTATGAAATCGTCGGCTTATCAGCTGATGAGGTGAAAGCGAGCTACGATTTGTTTTGTCAGCTCTTGCATCCCAATGATCGCCGCAGAATTAGTCAAGCTGTAGCAGCTCACCTGCAAGACCAAGCGGAACTGGAAGTAGAATTTCGGCTGTTGCATGCCTCTGGAGATTATCGCTATTGCATCGCTCGCGGCAAAGCTCAGCGAGATAGGGACGGGCGTCCCTTGCGGATGTCGGGTACAATCGGCGACATTACTGAGCGCAAACGAGCTGAAGAATCGCAGCGATTTCTGGTGGAGGCAAGCGCTCTCCTTTCGTCTTCCCTCGACTATGAAAAGACCCTAGAACGTCTGGCTAAACTGGCAGTCCCACTTTTGGGGGATTTGTGCGTCATCGATATTGTTGAAGGGAGTGTAGTGCGACGAATGGGCCTTGCGCATACCGATTCGATCCGCTCGGAACAGGTGCGACAACTGCTGCACCGTTCCCCGATTGATATTAACGAACTATCCCCGGCAATGAAGGTGTTGCGCACGGGTGTGGCCGAACTGAAGCCGGAAATTACCGACGAAGATGTGGCATCAGCAACTCGCGATGCGGAACACTTACAACTAGTTCGCGATATGGGCTTTAAGTCCTACATAATTGTGCCGCTTTTAATGCGGG
>JAIUYC010000217.1 GCA_020216575.1 Coleofasciculus sp. S288
GTGGACCTTCAGGATCATTCTGAAAACGGTCAACCATCTCCTCTCGTTGCTGTTTTTTCGTTGCTCCGTACAAGAACAACGTTTCCCAACCCAGTTGTTTTTGTAAATAGGGTTGGAGGAGTTTACCCCACTCAGCAAATTGAGTAAAGATTAACGCTCTGTCGCCCTCTGAAATTGCCTCCTCTAACATTTCCTGCAGGCGCAGTAATTTACCCGATCGCTTAGCAGACTCTAAGTTTTTCTCCTTCAAATATTGGGCGGGGTGGTTGCACACTTGCTTGAGTCTTAACAGCAGTGTCAAAATTAACCCCCGACGCTGAATCCCTTCCGATGATTCAATCTCAGCGAGAGACTCATCCACCAGCTTTTGATAAAGTGCTGCCTGTTCCGCTGAAAGACCACAGAAAACATTCATCTCCTGTTTTTCAGGCAAATCTTGAATGATTTCCTTATCGGTTTTGAGGCGGCGGAGGATGAAGGGTTGAACGAGCGATCGCAAAGTTTGCAATGACTCTCTATCTCCAAACTTCTCAATGGGTATGGCAAATCGGCGTTGGAAAAATTGCTGGCTGCCCAAATACCCCGGGTTGAGAAAATCCAAAATAGACCACAACTCTGACAAACGGTTTTCTATCGGCGTCCCTGTCAGGGCAATGTGAAATCCAGCGTTGAGTTCCCGCACGGCTTTCGATTGCTTCGCCCCTGGATTCTTAATATTTTGTGCCTCATCCAACACAACACCCTGCCAGGAAACCTCCTGAAGCGTTGCCGCATCGCGATATACCAAGGGATAACTGGTAATAACCAACTGCTTATCCCGCACTGCTTTGGCAAATGCCTTCCCTTTGGCTCGTTTATCCCCATGGTGAACAATCGCTTTCAAGGTAGGAGCAAATTTCTTAACTTCCCGTTCCCAGTTTCCCAGCACGGAAGTCGGGCAAACTAGCAGCGTTGGTGACTCTAATGCTTCCTGTTCTTTTAAATGCAACAGAAAGGCAATGAGTTCGATGGTTTTTCCCAGTCCCATATCATCTGCAAGACAAGCTCCCAAGCCCCAACGTTCTAGGAACGCCAGCCAGCTAGCACCTCGGACTTGGTAAGGTCGTAAAGTTCCCTGAAAACTTGCGGGTATCTCAATCGGTTGAACTGACTGATTGCCCGTCAGATTGGTAATTAACTCTTGCAGCGCACCGGATGCTTCAAAGTGAACGACTGGCAGTTTTGCCAGAGTTGTTGTGTCACCCGTACTCAGGCGTAGAGCATCTTCCACGCGGAGCGTCATCTCATCTTTGGCTGCTGAAAACAGAGCTTGAGCAGCGCGAACATCGGAGGGTTGCAGAGCAATCCACTCACCACCAACTTCCACCAAAGGAGACTGCTGCGCCATCAGGCGGTCAAACTCTTTTTTAGAGATGGTTTTATCGCCAATCGCTAGTCCCCAGTTGAACTTCAGCAGACTTTGCAATCCCAAACGCTCTTTCTTGTTCGATTTCGGCACCTCGGCGCTAATGCTAATCCCCAGCCGTTTTGCTCCTGCCCCTGGTGCTAATCCTGGCGGCAAGACAATGCCCAAACCACTGTCTTGTAACCGCCAAGCACTCGCCCGAATGAACTCATAGACTTCGATGGGCGTTAGTTCGCAAGAGTGAGGGCGTGGTTCGTGTAAGCTGGCTTCGATGGGAGGATAAAGGCGAGTCGCCAAGCCTAAACCTTTGAGAAACGTTTCCTGAGGGCGATCGATTGTTCGTCCTCGATACTCTAGTTGCTCTACAGGCTGGCTCCAAATAATCTGAGCATCAACCAAAATGTCTGGGTCGTCAACTGCCTGCAAGCAATACTCCAAGTGCCAATTCGTTTCACTTGATGCTGGCGGTTGAAGAGCGAAGCAGGAGCGAAACAGATTTTGTCTTAAGGGTTGAGAGGTGGGTGCGACAAGGTTTTGTTGTACCGGAGTCGTCCAGATTTGCAGGGCATTTTCCAGTCGAGCGATCGCCTCGGAGGGTGCTTCAAGAGTGTTAGATTCAGTGGAGAGCGATCGCACCCACTCCCATATGGCTGACTCTGCCGCAGGTATTGCCTGAGCCTCCACCCAACTGCGCACCTGGACATCCACAACACGACTCAAGAATCCTAGCAGTAATTCCTGTGGGGGAATTGGCGATCGGGAAAACGAGGAGATTTTGGTCAGATGCTCCGCGTCCCCACGTCCCCCCATCCCCGTGTCCTCTTCCCCATTCCCCAGTTCTTGATAAGCACGGCAGGCAGATGGCATGAACTCGATAAACTTTTCCAGACGAGCTTGATCTACGGCACTGTCGAGCAGGGGTTGCCAGCAAGCGACAACAACGCCGTTAGGTTGTCGGTACAGTCCCGGTAAAAACTTACACCGAGCCAACAAATCTAAGCTCCACCGAGCCATCTGAGTCCAAAAACGCAGATCTCCTCCTACGTAAGCGTCAGAGGCTTTAAAAGAGCCAAGGGGTAGCGCTTTTAAAAATTTCACTGCCTCTGAAGGCTCGAAACAGAACCCCTCGACCGTCCACGGTTGCAGTTCTAGAGAAGGAGTATCTGCACCTGCTGGCATTTGGTAAGACAGCACCGGATAGACAGCCTCGTCAACGGATGAAACGTGAGTTGGTAGAACAACCACTTGCTCCTGCCATTTCTCCTTCTCTTGCCCCTTACTGCGGCTGCCTTGCGCCGAAGCCTGAGACAGCTCCAAAAATTTCTCGATCAAAAGATTATGAGAACGCAAAAAAGATGTTAATTCTGCCTGCGTCATCGCAAACGGATGGGCTGAAACACCTTTTGAAGCGGCCGTCCCAACTGATGCCATTGTGCGCCAGGTCTCCCCCCAAACAAATAGATGACCACCTCGCTCACTCGATACCCAACTGCCATGTAAAATCGCCATGCTTAATTTGTATAGATATGCTTAATCGCGTCTTGAGTTTTTAATTTATGACGTTTAACGAACTTCTTAATTTTCTACGTCAGCTAGTTTTGACATCGTTCAAAATCACCCTCTATCTGAAAGCAGCCATAGTACATAAGTGTTAGGATTGCGACATACAAGAAAACGTGATAAAGAGTAAGGAAAACGTACTGAATGGTAGAGCTAGACAAGTCAATATCCTTCGACGGACGGGATATTCGACTGAAGGTGGGTCTACTTGCCCCACAAGCTGGTGGTTCCGTGCTGATTCAGTCGGGGGATACAGCAGTTTTGGTAACGGCAACACGCGCTGTGGCCAGAGAGGGCATAGATTTTCTTCCCTTGTTGGTTGACTATGAAGAAAGACTTTACGCAGCAGGCCGGATTCCGGGCGGGTTTCTGCGGCGGGAAGGACGTCCCCCAGAAAAAGTGACACTGATCAGCCGTCTAATTGATCGCCCTTTGCGCCCCTTATTTCCGAGTTGGCTCCGAGATGATATTCAGATCGTAGCAACTACCTTGTCAATGGATGAACAGGTACCCCCAGATGTTTTGGCAGTAACGGGCGCTTCCATTGCCGTATTACAAGCCAAAATTCCATTTTACGGACCCATGGCAGCCGTGCGCGTGGGTCTAGTGGGGGATGATTTTATCATCAACCCAACCTACAGAGAAATTGAAGCCGGAGACCTGGATTTGGTGGTAGCCGGTTCACCCGATGGCGTGGTGATGGTGGAAGCTGGTGCAAACCAACTGCCAGAGCAGGATATTATTGAGGCGATTGACTTTGGCTACGAAGCGGTGCGGGACTTGATTCAAGCTCAGCGAGAGTTGATAGCGCAGTTGGGGATTGAGTCAGTTGTGGAGGAACCGCCCCCAAAACGTCCGGAACTGGTGGAATTCGTCCGCGATCGCACGACAAACTCGATCAAAGAAATCCTCACAAAATTCGAGCTGGACAAAAATGATCGGGATGCTGCCTTAGATGAAATTAAGGAAAATTCTGTCATTGCTGCGATCGCTCAATTGCCAGAAGATGACCCAATTCGAGTAACGACGACTGAAGAGAGCCAAGCGGTTGACAAGGTCTTCAAAGACGTTACCAAGGAGCTGATGCGCCGTCAAATTGTTGAAGATGGTGTTCGAGTCGATGGCCGCAAACTGGATGAAGTGCGACTTGTTTCTTGTCAAATCGGACTATTGCCCCGACGAGTGCATGGAAGCGCTTTGTTTAACCGGGGACTGACCCAAGT
Source organism: Coleofasciculus sp. S288 (assembly GCA_020216575.1). Taxonomy (GTDB): domain Bacteria; phylum Cyanobacteriota; class Cyanobacteriia; order Cyanobacteriales; family Coleofasciculaceae; genus JAIUYC01. The sequence continues at coordinate 4,189 of JAIUYC010000217.1, forward strand.
GCTATCGACAGCGACCTTGGGGACACCAGGTGATGCCCAAAAGCTTGATGACCTGAACCCAGAAGAAGATAAGCGCTATCTGCATCACTACAATTTCCCGCCGTTTTCGGTGGGAGAAACAAAACCGATGCGATCGCCTGGTCGTCGTGAAATCGGTCATGGTGCTTTAGCCGAACGTGCATTAGTCCCCGTGTTACCACCCCAAGAGGAATTCCCCTACGTCCTGCGGGTCGTGTCAGAAGTACTCTCTTCTAACGGTTCGACCTCCATGGGTTCGGTTTGCGGGTCTACCCTGGCATTAATGGATGCGGGTGTCCCGATTAGCAAACCCGTCAGCGGTGCAGCGATGGGTCTGATTAAAGAAGGGGATGAAGTCCGCATTCTGACTGATATTCAAGGCATTGAAGACTTTTTAGGTGACATGGACTTCAAAGTCGCGGGAACCGACACGGGTGTCACGGCTTTGCAAATGGACATGAAGATAACGGGTCTTTCAATGGATGTCATTGCCCAAGCCATTCAGCAAGCCCGACCGGCACGACTGCACATCCTAGAGAAAATGCTCGAGGTGATTAACGAACCCAAGGTGGAGTTGTCGCCCTTTGCACCTCGCCTGCTGATTGTGAAGATCGATCCAGAACTGATTGGTCTGGTCATTGGTCCCGGCGGTAAAACCATTAAGGGCATTACCGAGCAAACAGGTGCCAAGGTGGATATCGAAGATGACGGTACGGTTACCGTGTCTGCGATCGATGCTGAAAAGGCAAAGAAGGCAATCAATATCATTCAAGGCATGACTCGCAAGCTGAATGAGGGGGATGTCTACGTCGGTCGCGTGACTCGCATTATTCCCATTGGGGCGTTTGTGGAAGTACTTCCCGGCAAAGAAGGGATGATCCACATTTCTCAACTTGCCGACCACCGAGTTGGCAAGGTAGAGGATGAGGTTTCTGTGGGCGATGAGGTGGTTGTCAAAGTGCGGGAAATTGACAGCAAAGGTCGCCTCAATCTCACCCGTTTGGGCATTCACCCAGACGAAGCAGCAGCAGCGCGAGCAACTGCGGCAATTTAAATAAAGTAGTTTTGTAATGGCTCAATAACTCCGGGAGATGTCACTACGAAGCAAGGAAATAAGCGTCACTTGAGGCAAGTTGACGGCGAATTTCCCCGGACTTATTGAGAGGTTACAAATCTGTGAGTTTTGAGTTTTGAGTTAGGTAGTAAAGCAGAAACACTGCATTGACTGCACGTTCAAACTCTTAATTCAAAACTCAAAATTTAGATCTCAAAACTATTTAACTATTCCAAATACCTGAGACTACCCTGCCTTTTTAGGCTGGGGTTCTTCACCTACACCATCCTGATTCTGATACACAGGACTTGAGACTTCTGCGGTAACCGACTCCGACTCCGGGCAACATCCGTCATGCGATCGCTAAGACACGATCAGCGCAATCGCGTCCTTAAAGCATTAAACTAAAGGTTGCAGTGTGGTCTGGAGATAATTTCGTTAAGCTGTGCGCAAAATTGTTATTGCCGGTAACTGGAAAATGTACAAAACTCAAAGGGAAGCCTCTGAGTTTTTGCAAAAATTTCTGCCTGAGCTGGAGCAAACTCCTGAAGAACGGGAAGTTATTCTCTGTGCTCCCTTTACAGACTTGGGCGTGATGTCCAAGAGCCTGCACGGTAGCCGCGTGCAATTAGGGGCTCAGAACGTTCACTGGGAAGACGAAGGAGCTTACACAGGTGAAATTTCTGGCTTCATGCTGCTGGAAATCGGAGTGCGTTACGTCATTGTCGGTCACAGCGAACGGCGTCAATACTTTGGTGAAACTGACGAAACCGTTAACTTACGGCTAAAAGCAGTTCAACGCCATGGGTTGACACCTATTCTGTGTGTGGGCGAAAGCAAACAGCAACGAGATGCTGGCGAAACGGAACGGATCATCTCTACTCAGCTGCAAAAAGACCTGGTAGATATTGACCAGCAGAATCTTATTATTGCCTACGAACCGATTTGGGCAATTGGCACTGGCGATACCTGTGAGGCAATGGAAGCCAATCGGGTCATTGGTGTGATTCGGAGCCAGTTGCAGAATCGTGATGTGTCGATTCAATATGGCGGTTCTGTCAAACCAAACCTCATTGATGAACTGATGGCTCAACCGGAAATTGATGGGGTTTTAGTAGGAGGAGCCAGCTTAGATCCTGCTGGCTTTGCCCGAATTGTCAATTATAAATAGTTATTGGTTGTGAGTTGTGAGTTGCAACAAACAACACATGACAATTCAGGGATGTTCTTTCCATTGGGGAGAGCGAACGTATCTCATGGGCGTCTTAAACGTGACGCCAGATAGCTTTAGTGATGGGGGGGAATTTAATACCCCCTTTGCAGCCCTAGCGCAAGCTCAACGTCTGGTTGAGGCGGGTGCTGATATTATTGACATTGGCGGTCAATCGACTCGACCGGGTGCCGAGCAAATTTCTGTTG
>JAIUYC010000218.1 GCA_020216575.1 Coleofasciculus sp. S288
TTTTTTTGAACGTAAACGCGCAGCGGCTTGTCGTAGGCTACCACTCCAGGCACAGAGTTCACAGAGGAGAAAACGCGGAGGGAATTAAAAGATAAAAAGGGTTATAAATGCGGATTGGGTATCACAACGTACTCTCTTGGGGAGAAATAAGCTAGGTGCAGCATTCGCCGAAAGAGTAGTAATGAAAATTCCTCTCCCCTACCACCTCACCTTTGCCTGCACCCACAGCTTGTCGCAAGGCCAATCGCCCCGTCTCCAATCCGATGCTCGTAGTTAATCGTCAAGTTCAATCGGTTGGTACGAAAGTCCACAACCCAGTTGTTTAAAACGTCCATGTCGAGTAAAAAAGCATCGTGGCCATGAAGAGAATGTAACCATGCCAGGTGAGCATTGGGAATGAAGGCTGCAAGTTCCTGCTGTTCTGGGGGTGGATAGAGTACATCCGAATCAATCGCCACCACGAGAGTCGGTTGTGCGATCGCACTCAGTACCGTTTCATACTCCCCCCGTTGGTAAGCTATATCATGCCTATCCATTGCCTGAGTTAGGGTGACGTAAGTATTGGCATCAAAACGATTGACTAACTTTTCGCCTTGATGCCGCAAATAGCTGGCGATCGCAAACTCTTTCTCCGTCTGGAGTTGCCTCCCAAATCTTACCTCGAAACTAGCAGGGCTGCGATAGGTACTCATGGCAATCATCCGGGCGGCTGCCAATCCGGCGACGGGAGGTTGTTCGTCTGTGTAATAACCGCCTTGCCAATGGGGATCGGCATAAATTGCCTGCCGTTGTGCCTCACCCAACCCAATACACCACGCCGAGTGCCGTCCAGATGTTGCAAAAGGTGCGATCGCTTCTACCAATTCCGGGTAAAGCAGCGCCCATTCCAATACTTGCATCCCACCCAGTGAACCGCCAATCACCAGCTTGATGCGTTGAATTCTCAATCCCTCCACCAGTGCTGCCTGTACCCGCACCATATCTCGAATCGAGATGGGGGGGAACTCCGGACCATAAACTTTTCCCGTTACTGGATTAATCGATGTTGGACTCGTTGTACCATAACAACTTCCCAGTACATTACTGCACACAATAAAATCAGTTTGGGGATCGAACGCTTTGCCCTCTCCAAACAACCCTGCCCACCAATCATCCGCATCCGCCCAACCCGTCAGCGCGTGACAAATCAGCACGGCATTATCACCCGTTTTGTTCAACTTTCCCCAAGTGCGGTAGGCTACCCGAACGTTGAGTAGCATCTCTCCTGACTCTAGAAGCAAGGGATTGGGAAGATGGTAGAACTGAGTTTGACTAGAAATAAAATCGTTGTACTTCATTGGAACGCCTCGCTTCTAGAAGAACTTCAATACCGAGCAATGGGGATGCGATCGCACAATTTGCCATTCCCCATTCCCCATGACTTACTGATAGGAAGTTGCATTCAGTCGTGGTATCTGACAAGGAGACGCGGAGATGCGGGGACACGGGGATGTCTCGACAACACTCTCCGCGTCTCCCCCTCTACCCTCTCCGCATCAAGTACTACCTTTGATCGCAACTTAGTATGTATGACTAAAATGCCTGTTCAAAATCAGCCTTGATGTCGTCAATATGCTCCAATCCGACAGAAACGCGAATCATATCGGGTGTAACTCCTGCCTGACGTTGCTCTTCGTCTGCTAATTGTTGATGAGTTGTTGAAGCGGGATGAATGACTAATGTTTTGGCATCACCCACATTCGCCAAATGAGACGCCAATTTCACCTTGTTAATAAAGGCTCGTCCGGCTTCTAGTCCACCTTTAATCCCAAAGTTCAGAACGCAACCAAACCCGTGCTTTAGATACTTCTTAGCGCGTTCGTGGTAGGGATGATTGGATAGTCCGGGATAATTTACCCATTCCACGTTTGGATGTTGGGTAAGCCATTGGGCTAATTCGATGGCATTTTTAGTATGACGTTCAACTCGCAAGGAAAGTGTTTCTAAACCCTGCAATAGCAGAAATGCATTAAACGGACTCAAACATGGACCCAAATCCCGCAATCCTTCCACTCGCGCCCGGATAATAAACGCAATATTCCCCAACGGACTCTTAGGGCCAAACGTTTCATAGAAGTTTAAGCCGTGATAACCGGGAGCGGGTTCAGTAAAGACTGGAAATTTACCATTTCCCCAATCAAACTTCCCCGAATCCACAATAATTCCACCGATGGAAGTGCCATGTCCGCCTATCCATTTCGTCGCCGATTCCACGACAATATCAGCACCGTACTCGATAGGACGACACAAATACCCACCACACCCAAATGTATTATCAACAATTAAGGGAATCCCATTTTCATGGGCAATATGAGCAAGGCTGATAAAATCGGGAATATTAAATTCAGGATTGCCTAAGCTTTCCACATAAAGGGCTTTGGTGCGTTCATCGATTGCCTGACGGAAATCTTCCGGATTATCCCCCTCAACAAATTTGACATTAATTCCCAAACGCGGCAGCGTCACTTTAAATTGGTTGTAGGTTCCCCCATAGAGAAAACTAGTGGAAACAATGTTATCGCCCGCTTCACAAATCGTGCTAATTGCCAGGAATTGTGCAGCTTGTCCGCTCGATGTTGCCAGTGCCGCTACCCCTCCTTCGAGAGCAGCAACGCGCTTTTCAAATACATCTGTTGTCGGATTCATAATTCGGGTATAAACATTCCCGAATTCCTTTAAGGCAAATAAATTCGCACCATGGTCGGCACTATTAAAGACATAAGAGGTGGTCTGATAAATTGGCACAGCACGCGCATTGGTTTCCGGTGCTGGTGTTTGCCCAGCATGAATTTGCAGCGTTTCAAAGTGGTAGTTTGGTTGTTCGGATGTAGACATAAAAACCTCCTCTATTGTCAGTAGAACTCTTACGAAAAGCGATTTGGGCTATCTCTAGCCAGCCTAAATAATTCATGAGAGCCTCTTTTTCTTTCCTCTGCGGACTCTGTGCCTCTGTGGTTAGTTTAAAAAAACCAATCTCACAGATCATTTAGGATGGCTATACCCCTTAAAACCTATCACCCTGTTCTTGACCTTTTATGCAAGAAGCTTAGTGAATGAGGTCAATTGAGTAGCTAGAAAAACCGAAATCGCTTTTACACCGGTTCTAGGCTTCCTGCTATCTAGACAGCATGAGCTAGAAGACATTTGAATAGTTGTAACAGAATATACAGTAAGCTGCTAGGAATACCGGATATTATGATCAGCATAACAAAACCTCACAGATACCCAATAAAAGCAAGTCTTCCTCGGTTTAGCCCGATGTAGGGATACGGTGGATTGGACTGAGCGATCGCTCAGTCCCCTCTAGGTCAATACTGCTCCAATAAGACCGATCCCCCCTAACCCCCCTTAAAAAGGGGGATCTCCTGTGTTGAATTTCACTAACCGAGCAGTATTGCCCTCTAGGTGAGGAAAATAGCCGTGATTTTAAACGGAATCTGTAAAGAATCTTGCTCCTTGGGCATCGAGGGAGAGCGATCGCACCTGTGCCGCAATCCCCTGTTCCTTCCAAGCGGTTACCATCGCGGTTGCCACGGCTGGAGCGAATTCTGAATCGACTAAAGCCAGGAGTGTGGGACCAGCACCGCTAATCACCAAACCATAAGCGCCTGCTGACAAAGCGGCAGAGTACACCGCCTCATAGCCTGGAATTAACGCTTGACGATAGGGTTGATGGATGCGATCGCAAAGTGCCATTCGCAACCAATCGCCTCGCCCCGTCTCCAATCCCCGTAACAACAATCCCAGATGTGCCGCATTGAAAATAGCATCCGCACGGCTGTAGTTTGTAGGGAGAACCTTGCGAGCCTCTTCCGTAGACAGTTCAAAATCTGGGATGGCAACAACAGGCATAATAGTGCTGTTCCAAGGAATGTCGCACACTTCCCATGTTTTCACGTCTTCCCCACCCTCAGCCGCGAGACAACATCCTCCAAGTAAGGCGGGAACAACGTTATCTGGGTGTCCTTCCATGGCGATCGCAATTTTCATCACCTCCATCCGATTCAGAGGCTCTCCTGCTAGTTGATTCGCACCAACTAACCCCCCCACAATCGCCGTTGCCGAACTCCCCAAGCCCCTCGCCAGCGGCACCCCCAGTTCAATTTCGATTTTCACAGGTGGGGGAGTTTGACCCAACTGTTGGTAAAACTTTAGGAATGATTGATAAACCAGATTATTCTCATCTGTAATGACTCGCTCTTGCTCAGCACCCGTGACGCTAATTAAAAGGCCGCCCAGTCTTTCAGTCGCTGGATCGAGGCGGGTGAACTTGAATTGGTTATACAGTGTCAATGCTGCCCCAATGCAGTCAAACCCTGGCCCCAGGTTAGACGTTGTAGCGGGGACAGTAATGGCGACAGTAGAGACAAGAGGCATAATTTATTCCAATCGTGTTGTGACTCAGTTAAAAAGGTTACAAACCCAAGGCGTTACGCTAAAGGCAATAAACTTAAGAGTATAGCAACATTTGTGTACTAAGCTGCTGTACCCATTTGTGTCAACCCTGAGCAGGGGCAACTAACAAGTGCGGATAGTTTCGCACTGAGGAAACTAATATGAGCAAATCCAAACATTCATCAAAAAACGGCTCTACTTCCGCTCACAAAAGTACTGAAGCGGAACATAAAAAGACTAAAGAAGCTGCTGAAAAAGCAACGAGTGATGTTGCCGCTCTGATGGCACCAGAAACTGTTGTTGTGGAAGAGCCGCCACCTAAACCGAATTATCCCCAGTATCGGGTAAAACCGGGAGAGCCAATCTCCTTAGCGGATATCGATCCAGACGCTTCTGAACACTATCAAAAAAAGAGAGACATTAAAGAAGAACTCGAAAAGCAGCGTCAGCGTCTTCAGAAGCTGCAAGAGCGCTTGTATGCAGAGAATCAGCGCAGTTTACTGATTGTACTGCAAGCAACAGACACCGGTGGGAAGGATGGCACAATCAAGCAGGTATTTAGTGGCGTTAATCCTCAAGGATGCAGAGTTTGGTCATTCAAAATACCAAGTTTTGAGGAAGCCAGCCACGACTTTCTGTGGCGCTATCATCAACGAACACCACAGCGTGGAATGATCGCAATTTTTAACCGCTCCCATTACGAAGATGTGCTAGTTGTGCGGATAAAAAACTTGGTGTCGGAAAATGTTTGGCGGGAGCGATATCACATCATTAATGAGTTCGAGAGTATGCTCACTCTCAATAATATTGCGATTATTAAGTTTTTTCTTCACATCTCTAAAGACGAACAAAAACGGCGCTTGGAAAGTCGGCTGCAAGAACCAGATAAGCATTGGAAGTTCTCTAGCAACGATATCAAAGAGCGCCTACTGTGGGATGACTATCAAGCCGCATTTGAGGACGCGATTAATAACTGTTCAACTCAGCATGCACCGTGGTATGTCGTCCCTGCGAATAAAAAATGGTATCGCAACCTGGTAGTGGCTCGAACCATTGCAGATACTCTAGAGGCGATGAACCCCCAATACCCGCCAGCCGAGGAAGGCTTAGAGAACATTGTCATTCCTGATTGAGCCAGGAGATAAATTTGGAAAATCTCCAGACATTTAAGTCTGGGGTGTAGCTCAATATCACCCCCTTGGGGGATTGATTTATCCATTTTTCTGAGTAATGATTCGATAGGTAAGACAAAACCGACTTAGCTGATACAACCTATTGAAATGATGCATAGGATGCCGCTGAGCAGGCTTGCTGAAACAGTGCGAAAATTTTTAGCAAGTTTTAAAAGAGTACCTGAATCAGCGGAGTATCAGACATGGCGGCATCGGTTCCTACAAGAGCGGCTGCTTCTAGGGCTTTGGGTCGCGATCGCGTGTATGTTAACGTTTGTAATTCGCGACCTTTACAACGTTGTATCTCCCCTAAAAGAGCTTCAAGACGTTCCAAAAGAGTTTAAAGACCTCACATTTATCCTAGACAGTAGCATAGGACTGAGTTTGCTCACCTGCTTAGCCCTTTATCATACCCCAATGGGTCGCCGTCATCTAGAGCTTCTCTTCCTAGGCTTATCATGGTCAATCGCTCTAGTTCCACAAATTATAGGCACATTTTTTGGCGTTCCAGTCCCCGATATTCTAGGTTGGAGCCTGACGTTCCTGAGTCAGGCGACACTCATTCCTGTCTGCTGGCATCTCCACGCTATATCGCAGTTAGGAGTTCTGTTCTACTATATCGTTGTCAATTCAGCCCTTGGTTTAACCACAATCGAGGACGAACCCATCTATAGCGTAACGATTTCTTTGTACCTGTTCTGGTTGTGTTTCATTTGCGATCTATCGGTGTATTTATACGAACGCTTGCAACGTTCTGAGTTTGAATCGCGCAAACAGCTACAGGTTTTCTTGCACGGGGTTTCTCACGATTTGCGCAACCCAGTCACGGGGACTTTAATGGTACTCCAGAATTTAAAGAATAAGCCAGAGGAACCCGTTCCAGTTTCTCACTCGATTCTAGAGCGGATGGTACAGGGAAGTGATCGCCAACTTCAGCTAATCAACTCTCTACTAGAAACACATGCTAACGAAGTGCGGGGCTCTGTCCTCCACCGGGAACCGTTACAATTGAGTCAGTTGGTTAGTGCAGCCGTTGCCGACTTAGAACCGTTGCTCGAACGAAAT
>JAIUYC010000219.1 GCA_020216575.1 Coleofasciculus sp. S288
GAAATAAGTATTTATTCCCAATCGCAAATTCGTCGAATCCAATTCAAGGCACTCCTTTATCTAATTCAATCAGTTCGATGGTTTGTAAACCTGATTGGTAGTGGGAAGTACTTCTGAGAATCTACTTCGTAAGTAGGAGAGAGAATCTACTTCTTAAGTAGGAGAAATTATTAGGATTAATAATTAAGCTGGTAAGCGTAGATATTAGGCAAATTTATTATGAATGAGAACAAACAGCCTTTTAACCAACCGGACGTAAATCCTGACTTCCAGGAAAAGAATGTTGACAATATTGAGAACCAGCAGCCTCAAGATCAGACTGACGAAAATGCAGAATCTAAGCAAGATCAATCATCAGGCTCAGGCATCAGTGCGAGGGTAGCTGGAGCAGCAGTCGGTGGTGTACTGGGTGCTCGCTCTGGAGGAATTATTGGTGCTGTGGCAGGCTCAGTTGCTGGCGCTATCATTGGTAAGGGTACTGCTGATACGGTAAACCGCGCTGTAGACAATTTAGGGGATGCAGCAAACACTGTAGCAGAGGGTGTTAAAGACACTGTAGAAGAGCTAGGGACAGCAGCAAAGGAAACTGTTGAGGAAGTTAAGCCTTCTATTAAAGGTACAGCAGAAGCAGTCAAAGAAACAGTTGAAGAAACCAAGCCTTCGGTTAAAGGCATAGCCGAATCAGTTGATCAGACAATTAAGGAATCCAAGCCTTCTGTAGTAAACGCAGTTAAGGGAGCATCCGAGGAAGTCAAACCTACGATTAGAGAAGTAAAAGATTCAGTCAAGCAGACAGTTGAAGGTGTCAAGCCTTCTGTTCAAAGTGCAGCAGACTCTATTAAGAGTACTGCCGATGAAGTTAAGCCTTCCGCTAAAGCTGTAGCTCAGGAAATTGAGGGTGCAACTAAGGATGTCCGAGCGACTGTAAAAGGTACAGCGAAGGCAGTCGAGCCATCTATAAAAAGTGCAGCCGAATCGCTTAAGTCATCGGGCAAGAGTGCAGCTCAATCCATGAAGTCATCTGCCCAAAGCGCCACCGAATCTGCTAAGGGTGCAGCTAAAGGTGCAGCGCACGATGTTAAGTCATCTGCCCAAAGCGCCGCCGAATCCGCTAAAGGTGCAGCACACGATGTTAAGTCATCTGCTCAAAATGCTGCCGAATCTGCCAAAGAGGAAGATAATAATACGGATATTCACGTCTCCGGCAGTCCAGAAGTCAAGGAAAGAGTGGTCATTAAAGACGAGAGAATCATTAAAGACCAGAACCAGGTTAAGTAAGAACTTGACTTCTTGACTCAAGGTGATTCAACAAAGCTAGCACTAAGGGGTTGTCTAAAAATAAAGTCTAATTGTTTTTGAATGCCCCTTAAGAAATTGAAACCGAGAGTGGATTGCATCAAAAAGTCCAGGTTTAAATTGTGCCTTCAGGACGCATTCTGTAGAAATAAGTAGGAATATACCTACCTATTTCTACAGCTAGTGTCGATTAGTCATTACTTTCATAGAGAAGACGATTCAAAATTTCTCGTCCCCTGCCATTGAATACTTGGACGCGAATGACTCCCGGATCTCTGGGTTGCCATGCAACTTGATATCGGACATCAGCGTTAGTCCAGGTATAAATCCGACGTTGGTTATTACCTGAAACTCTCGCCCCCCGGAGACTTAAACGATCACCCGTTCTCAAGTTCTCTCCGTAGTAGCTCAAGGCGTTGTTATTGTAGCCGATGGTGACTGACCATTCGCCATCACTATACATGCCTATAGGCGCATTGGCTTGAGCAACGGCGTGAGGACTCCGGGCAATATCCGCGATCGCAGGTGTAGATAGTCCAAGGATTGTAGCGAGCACTATAGCTTGAAACTTCATGAGTTTCCTAATTGCAGTAAGTTATGAAATGTTTGTACGATAGACTTCTACAATCTCGATTGAACCGATTTCGCATTCCCTACAACAACTCTCTTACATCAGCCACTTCTCCCTTCACCGCTGCTGCAACCACCATCGCCGGACTCATCAACAGTGTACGTCCCGTTGCCGAACCCTGACGCCCTTTGAAGTTGCGGTTAGAGGAAGACGCACTGATTTGGTCACCTTGGAGTTTATCAGGGTTCATTGCCAGACACATGGAACATCCAGGTTCGCGCCACTCAAACCCTGCTTCAGTGAAGATTTTATCCAATCCTTCCGCTTCAGCATCCTTTTTCACCCGTTCCGAACCGGGAACAACAAACGCCTTAACGCCTTCAGCAACATGCCTGCCTTTGGCAAATTTAGCGGCTTCTTGTAAGTCAGTAAGTCGTCCATTGGTGCAGCTACCAATAAAGCACACGTCAACCTTTGTCCCTTGAATTGGCGTTCCTGGAGTCAGTTGCATGTAGCGGTACGCTTCTTGGGCGATCGCTCTTTCAGTTTCTGGCATACTATCTGGTGTTGGAACCACTTCATTCACGGCAATTCCCTGTCCCGGCGTAATCCCCCAGGTTACAGTTGGCGCGATTTGGGCTGCATCAAAGGTGACGACATCATCATAAACGGCGTCTTCATCGCTGCGGATGCTCTTCCACCAGTCCATGGCTTTATCCCATTCTTCACCTTTGGGAGCAAAATCTCTGCCTTTGAGGTATTCAAACGTCACCTCATCGGGGTTAACATACCCACAACGAGCGCCCCCCTCGATCGCCATATTGCAAACCGTCATCCGTTCTTCCATACTCATTGCAAGGAACGTTGTGCCTGCAAACTCATAGGCATAGCCAACGCCACCTTTCACACCGAGGGTACGGATGATATGGAGGATAACATCTTTGGCATAAACGCCGGGAGGCAGTTTGCCATTGACTTCAATTTTGCGAACTTTGAGCTTAGATAGTGCTAGGGTTTGGGAGGCTAAGACATCGCGGACTTGAGAGGTGCCAATGCCGAATGCGATCGCGCCAAATGCCCCATGCGTTGAGGTATGAGAATCTCCACATGCTATAGTCATTCCAGGTTGGGTTAAACCCAGTTCGGGTGCAATGACGTGAACGATGCCTTGACTGCCAGACCCGATGTTATAAAATCGAATGCCGAAGTCTTTACAATTTTTTTCCAACTCCTGCATCATCTCTTCTGCCAGGGTATCGACAAAAGGACGCGCTTGGTTGTCTGTGGGAACAATGTGGTCTACTGTAGCGACGGTGCGATCAGGATATAGCACCTTCAATCCCCTTTCCCGCAGCATGGCAAAGGCTTGGGGACTAGTCACTTCGTGGATTAAGTGTAAACCAATAAATAGCTGAGTCTGACCGGATGGCAAAGTGCCTACGGTGTGTAAGTCCCAAACTTTATCAAATAGTGTTCTAGCGCTCATCTGCTAAGGCAGTTATCTGGAATCTAATGGATAGTGACAAATCACCAGTTGCGATCGGCGAAATGCTCAGACTTTCTATTGTAGAGCGAATAGCGTTTCACTTAACGGGGTACAAGTGCCTTGCCTTGATGGTGTAACTTTGTTCTAGCTTTGTACGGCGTGTTGTTTATTAGTGCAAGTTGAATGTAAAAACTGAGCTAATCTGTTTAAATTAATAGAAATTATTGGCGTGCTTGTGGCTGTGAACTTGAGGTGAAATTAACTTATGAAAACTATTCTAATTTCAGGACTTACACTAGCGTTAGCGATCGCTTGCAGTTCTAGCCCACCCTCTACTACTGAATCTTCAACCCGTCAAGCTACTGTATCCTCAATCAGTACAATCAACGGCAGTAAGAAAACTTCTGAAACCCTAGCCTCCAGCACAAACCCTACAGTCGCCACCGTCAAACGTATGGTTAACGGGGACTTAATGTGTTACGTCACCCTTGTCGATGAAAACAACATCGAGCATGAGGTTGGTGCTACTTTTGAGATTTGCGAAAACCCAAATATGTTTTTAAATCAGAAAGTACGCCTCTTTTATGAAAGACTTCCCGTTAATGATTGTGAAAGTGCTGAACCCTGTGGCAAAACCCGAATAGAGTCCCTTATTACCAACATGGAAATTGTTGGAGGAGGGAACTCTGAAAATTCTGAAAATTCGCAAACTCTCAGTAATGGCAAGTGGACAATTACTATCGGTAATATAAACTCTTGGTCAGGAGTTAATGGCACAGGAAATCTGAGTTATCGAGGATGCGATTCCCAGGGGAATTGTATTGATTTAACGGGGGGGCGAGTTACCTGTCGGGATGGAGTATGCACGATGGGGTGGAGAAATGGGGATCATTCGTATGTGATTGAACAGCTAGTGGATAATCCTGATCGTCCTGATGGAACTGAGAATTCAACTAGTCTGAGAGTCCGGAAAGGCTCTGAGGTAATTCTAGAAGCTACAGGATTTAGAGTTGTGTCTCCTTAGCGTTTTCCTGAAGCTAACGGTAGAACTCACCGCAACGAAATAACCTATGCTCCGTTCTAGTGCAGCGATTTGTGAGCCTGCTTGCTTAGCTTGAGACTCAATGAAGGCAATGAAACTCAGCAATTTTATGAAGTTGATCTTGGTTCAGCTTATCCGACCCCCTCATAACTTCCTCATTTTTTTTTCTTAGCTTCAAGTTACACAAGTCTCATGTCAATGCATCCAGGGTTAACTGGATGCTTTTTCTTTTTATTTTTCAGGTAAGAGGCTTTTTCTGTTAGCCTGTCGAGCAACGGTCAAACATTTGCTGGTAAGTGTTTTGAGCGCTTGGGTTATCCAGCACCAGTTCCACACGTACTTTTTTGCACCCGTGCTGTCCTCGAAGAGCGATCGCTTCTAAAAGATCGCTCGCCGCTTTCGGAGAAACAAACTCTCCCGTGACCCTATAAGGAGCATCAGAATCAGAAACGTCTTTCTGAAGAGTATCAGAGCCAGCTACTTTTCTCAGTTCAATACCAGTAACTTCTCCTTCCCCCAAATCGATTTCCGCAAGTTGTTTAGTTTCTGCACCAACTTGCTCAATAATTAATTTCTCACGTTGAACGGGTACCTCGATAATTCGGGTTTCGATTTCTTTACGAACCACAACTTCGCCAACTTTGCGCTTGCTGCGGTTAACGACTAATCGTTCTTCAAGTAAACGCACAATTTCTTCTTCCATTACCCTTGTTATCCTGTCTAACTCTTCAGAAGATTGGCTGCTCTCTCCCTCTTGATCTTCTTCTTCTATTCCCAGAGGCTGGTATTCTGAAGCCGAAGTCTCATTCCGAGCTGGCGTTTCACCAGAACTAGTAAGACTCTCCTGATTGGCTAGCGGTGTTGAAGAATTCGTTGAGCTTGCTATCCCTTTACTACGAGGCTGGTTTGTGGGCAAACGCTCAAATTCTGCTAGGCTGAGGTCTACCAAAATGGCTTGATTGGCTGTATCAACTTTGTAAATATACTTACTGCTCAGCAAATGCAAAGCTGAACCCGCTTGAGCTTCTAACGGTTCTACAAGCATATAAAGTCGTCGGCTCTTATCAACGTAGAAATCCTTTATCTGTCCGAAAAGTTGAGCTTGTAGATTGATAACTTTAAAGGATTTCAACTTTTTTTTGAGCTTCTCTAATAAATATTTAATTCGTGCTTGATGCTCTTTAAATTCAGGCTTATTTGCAACCATTTTTTTATCCCATAATCTAACGCAAAAACACGTTCTGAAAATTGCGGATAGAGCAGTTGGATTAACCTGCTCTACCTCGTTTAGTCTTCAAGAATGGAAGAGTTTTAGCAGAGTAAGCTCCCTGGCTGATTTAAAGCCAGTGGCTTGAACTCTGTGTTAATCTTCTACGCTTTGTCAATATTCGGTCTGCCCTCAACATCGATATCTAGTTCTTCGTGACGCACCGTTTCTGTTGCCTCTACAGTTTCGCGTTCAACTTCTTTGCGGATGTTAACTTCTTCACGCACGAAGGCTTTCTTCTCAATGTCAGCCGTTTCTTCGTAGACTTCCATGCGGGCAACTTCCCCTTCGGTGAAGTCGGTAGCCCCAGGAGTCACTTCTCTGGTATCGGTAGGGGTAGTACGTTCAATAATGACCCGCTCTTTTTCCACTGGAACTGAAACTTGTGCCGTCTCAGTTTCAACGTGTTTGCCAACTGCAACTTCACCCGTCTTCATGCGGTTTTTGGTCGCAATCACCCGTTCTTCATACAACTTTAGCTTTTGAGGATTCCCCTCATTGGCACGGTAGAGAGAAGTATCATAATCGTAGTTGTAGGTGTTGTGATCATAGGCGGGTCGAGTAGGGGTTGTACCAGCCGCAGCAACGGTTGGTCGAAAGAACCCTCTGATCTGTTCTTCATAGTGGTAATCGACGGTCATGTCGTCACGATACTCAGGCATGCTTTCTACTTGTTCTTTTGTCATGCCTGTAACGTAAATGCGGTTCCGATCATAATCGACTCGCGCACTTCCGATTGGGACTAAAACTTTCTTCCCAAAAACCCAAAATCCCGTATCAACGACGAAATATCTGAAACTACCAGAATCATCGACCAGAATGTCATGAACAGAGCCAACCTTTTCGTCATTTTCAGAGTAGACATCATAGTGTTTGATATCATCACCCCCGAAAATATCCTGCCGATAATTGGGATAAGCATCTGCAAGCTTTAAAAGAGCCATGTGATGAATTGCCTCCTTCGAGTTTTGGTTAAACTGATTTACTTCTTACAATAGAG
>JAIUYC010000220.1 GCA_020216575.1 Coleofasciculus sp. S288
GTCAGTTACTTTTGCCGCGATGCAATAGTAGAGCCTTTCTTCAAAACCGATCCTTCATGCCCCGCAACCGCGCAAAGGTTTGCACGGCGTCTTGGGATTTAACAGCAGCCTGGAGTGCGGGTTCCTCCCAGCGCAAAAAAGGATTGGTGCGCTTTTCAACACCCATCTGAGACGGTACGGTTGCGTTGGAGTGACGGCGAGCCTCTTGAACTTCAGCATAGCGAGTTTGTAAGTCTGGGTTCTCGGCATCTACCGTCAGGGCAAATTGCAGATTTTTCAGTGTGTACTCGTGAGCACACCAGACTCGCGTGTTATCAGGCAATGTCCGTAGTTTACTCAACGAGTCCACCATTTCGGTCGGCGTTCCCTCAAAAAGCCTGCCGCAACCGCCTGCAAATAGCGTATCACCACAGAATAACTCGCCCGGTTCACCCTTCACGACGGGAGGAAAATAGTAGGCGATATGCCCACTGGTATGTCCGGGAACGAATAAGACTTCACCAATTCTATCGGCAAACTCAACGCGATCGCCTTCCTGCAAAAACACCTGTTGTCCGGGAATTCTACCGCGATCGCAAACTCCCCCATAAATGCGAACTTCTGGAAACTGCTGCATCAGCTTCTGATTGCCGCCGACATGATCCGCGTGATGGTGAGTATTAAAAATCGCCACCAATTCGGCATCCAGTTCTTCTAGACGCCGCAGTACTGGCTGAGCGTCTGCTGGATCTACCACAGCAGCAACGTTCTGCTGGGGGTCGTGTAGCAAAAAGATGTAATTATCTGACAACGCTGGAAGAAGGGTTACCTGCATGGGACACTGCCTCCTCTTGCGAGTCTTCTAGTGGAGCGCATAATTTTACAATTTCTTCACGGTACTATCAAAATTTGATACGGATGCCAACCCAAAGAAAAAGAAGATAAGTTTAAATAGACCATTCAGACCAAAACCTCTGGACGAAACCTGAGGATTGACTAACCATCTATGGCATCAACACCTCAGCGTCAATCAAACCCGAACCTTCAGCTGCTGATAGAGCAAATTCTTGCAATGGGTCAACTCAGCCGTCAAGAGTATCTTCAACTGACAACAGCTATCCTCTCTGACTACAATGTTACCGACGAACAACGTCGCCAAATTAATTTGATCTTTGATGAGGTTCAGACGGGTCGATTGAAGGTAGTTGACTAGCGACGCGCTCAAACTCAGCTAAGTCCAACACCAGACTCAGGTTGATGCATCGGCACTGGCACGCTCACATTTCCTAATCAGGCGTTCTTGCAATTTTTCTATTAAGACTGGATCGTCGAAAGCGACGATATCTAAAATTATGCCTAATTAAGGTAGTCCACAATCAGGATTACCAGGTGATTGCCGTGAAGGAAACAGTAGCGAGTAAGGTATTTTAAAGTGTCACCAGCCAAAGCAACAATTCTAGTGACGGGGGGGGCAGGATACATTGGCTCCCATGCTTCATTAGCCCTACAACGCGCAGGTTACGAAGTCGTAGTCTTGGACAATTTAGTCTACGGCCATCGAGACTTTGTCGAGACAGTTTTACAGACAGAACTAATTGTTGGCGATTTGGAGGATCGGGCGTTACTCGATCGCTTATTTACCAACCATAAGATCGATGCCGTCATGCATTTTGCTGCTTATGCTTATGTAGGGGAGTCAATTGCCTATCCAGCCAAGTATTATCGCAACAACGTCGTCGGTACTTTAACGTTGTTAGAGGCGATGATGGCAGCATCGGTCAAGAAAATTGTATTTTCCTCTACTTGTGCCACTTATGGTGTAGCCGAATCGGTTCCGATTTCTGAAGATCATTCCCAGAACCCAATCAATCCCTATGGCGCAAGTAAATTGATGGTAGAGCGGATTCTCTCCGATTTCGATGCCGCCTATGGAGTGAAGTCGGTTCGCTTCCGTTACTTTAATGCGGCAGGTGCAGATCCAGATGGATTGTTAGGCGAAGACCATACACCAGAACCCCATCTCATTCCACTAGTCCTCCTGACTGCTTTAGGAAAACGAGAATCCATCTCAATTTTAGGGACAGACTACCCCACCCCAGACGGCACCTGTATTCGGGACTTTATTCATGTTACCGACCTTGCTACAGCTCATGTTTTGGGTTTGGAATACTTGTTGCAAGGGGGTGAGAGTGACGTTTTTAATCTCGGCAATAGCAATGGCTTTTCTATCAAACAAGTGATTGAAACCGTTAGGGCAGTGACGGGACGAGAAATTAAGGTTGTAGAGAGCGATCGCCGTCCCGGAGATCCGCCTGTTTTAGTGGGAGGGAGCGACAAAGCGAGAAAAGTTTTGGGTTGGGTTCCCCAATATTCCAACCTCAGTGACATTCTCTCCCATGCTTGGCAGTGGCATCAAAAACGCCATGGAGAGTAAGCCAAGCCAATTAAGCCGTTAAAGACTTGCATCGGCTCGTCTAGGTTCCCGAAATCCTAGTCATCGGACTTGTTTATTTTCAACACCCAACTATTTATCGACATCTGGGTGCATCAAAGGCTAGCTTTATCTTAGGTCTTCCTAAGCAAGAGGAATAATTTAAACATGCCCCCAGTTGTCTCAATTATTGTTAATTGTTTTAATCAAGGTCGCTATCTCGAACGCTCAGTCAAAAGTGTTCTTGGCCAAACATTCACCGACCTTGAATGTATTATTGTGGATGATGGGTCAACCGACCATACTCGTCAAGTCGCGGAGCATTTGATGACTCTAGATTCGCGAGTAAAATATTTCTATAAGGAAAATGGTGGACTCCCATCAGCACGCAATTTTGGAATTCAACAGGCACAAGGCGAATGGATTCAGTGCCTAGATGCAGATGATTGGATTCACGAGGATAAAACGAGATTTCAGCTAGAACATTTGCATGGAATAGACGCCACTCAAGACATTGTCTTTTATTCCGACTACGAGCGAGTATTTATCGGTGCGGATGAAACGATCGTTGACCGACAAAAGAATGTTATTGGTTCTTTAACCAAAGATGAGTTAATTCAACGCATCCTCACTCCCGATGTTTGGGCAGCTTCCCCTCATCCAGTCCTTCAGCAAGCTATGCTGATGAAAAAAAGTGCTGTTAGCAAAAGTAAATTTCCCGAACATCTCAAAGCTCTTGGGGATAGATACTTTGCCCTAGATCTTGTGGCTAAAGATGTGAAGTTCATTTACACTCCCCTTGTTGGAGCATTTTACACTAAACATCAATCTAATAGAACTAATAATTGGAAGTATATGGAAAATTATTACATATCATTTTATGAAGAGGTCAAAAAAAATCATAAAGACCTGCTTTCCTTGTGTCAGCCATCTCTAGAACGTCTTGTTAATGAAACGGTTAGAGAAAAAACGAGAGATCATTTTGAACGATTGCTCCATTTAATTCAATTTCCTATTTATTTATTTGATATAAAAATCAGGATTAATAATATAGCTTCCTTGAAAAATGCCTATGGGATGAGGCTGGTTCTCCCCAATTTTTTACTCTATGATAAATACCGAGGGCCACGTTCAAAGAAAGTAATAGCTATAATTTTGAAATTGATTAGAGCGGGACAATAGCAGATTTTTTATTTTAGGTTTCAGTTATTTGAAGGACTGAAAATTAAAAGAATACAGGTTGGCTCCCTAAAAGTTCATGAGTTGAATGTCCAGTCAGGTATAACTATCTATTTTACGAAGTTTATGCGCGATCGGTTGCCATCAGTCTATTTTTATATTCCAGAAAGTGATTGGCCTGCTGACTACATACCGCAGAGTCCTGAAACTTACTGGCAGTGGATGAAATCCAGGTATGAAATGTCAGAGAGTAATCAGATGTACAAATACTTGGGCAAATATAATTGGACGTTGCAAGCTTATCTTTACCTCAAAGCTGATGGCTTTCCCTGCGAACTGACAAACACTCTGCCTGAGGAAGGAATCGTCTTGTCGCACCGGAACTTCCTTCCCTTCCATCTTCAACCAAAGCCAAGATTACTCCTTGTTTGTATTAAGGCTGACTATGAGCAACATCCCTACGCACAGCTTCACATTGTGCAAAACCCGCAGGAGACAAAGACGATAAGGGATAGCTACTACATACCAAATTGGCCGCAGCCAGGGTTGCTTCCTCGAAATCCGGGACGAGGTGACAGATTTGAAAACATTGCCTTTTTTGGTATAGAAAAGAACTTAGCGCCGGAACTGAGGGATTTGTCTTGGCAGGAACAACTCAAAGCCTTGGGGTTGCGTTGGCAGGTAGTGAGTCGTGCTCACTGGAATGATTATAGAGATGTTGACGCAATCTTAGCCGTGCGAAACTTTTGTGAGCAAGAGAGTTACAGTTGGAAACCAGCTACAAAGCTGTACAATGCTTGGCACGCGGACGTACCCGCAATTTTGGCTCGTGAGTCTGCATTTCAAGCCGAACGAAAGAGTGAGCTAGACTATCTGGAAGTGACTTCTTTGAACGACGCAATTTTGGCTCTCAAGCGCCTTCGTGACGATCTACAGTTACGTCATGCCATGGTAGAAAATGGTCGAGTCCGTGCGGAAGAAACTAAACCGGCGAAACTTGTCAGTCAGTGGCACAACTTTATAACAGACGTAGCAGTTCCAGCTTACGATCGCTGGTGTAAAGCATCAAGCTGGAATAAGCACAGCTACGTTGCCCACTGTTACCTGAAGATTCAAGAGAATTATCTACAACCCCTTTATGAACATGATCGCAAACATGAAAGCAAACAACAGATAGGTTTTCAAGAGAGGGTAATTATTTCAATGATGCAGGTCTCCAGGACAGTTAACAGGAAAGTTGAACGACTACTCAGAAAATGAAAGTTTCATTAGTTGTTAGCGATTTATCGGGTGGCGGAGCAGTTAGGGCGTTTTTGTTAGGTCAAGTTCTCAAGAAGCTAGCCTATGACGTAGAAATAGTTGGCTTTTTATTCGGTAAAGACTTGTATGCCATTCCTCCTGATAATATTCCGATTGTTTCAATACCAGGGAAGAACTATCCAGAGTTTTTGCTGGCCGCTCAAACCGCGTTAAAGAAAATCGACGGGGATATCATTTATGCAGTCAAGCCAAAGCCAACGAGTTTTGGTGTATCTTTGCTCAGGAAACTTCAAACCAAACGCCCTGTCCTTGTAGATATGGATGACTGGGAACTCAGTTGGTACGGAGGAGATAAATGGAAGTATCGTTTCGCTCCTAAGAAATTTTATCGAGATATTTTCAAAGAAAACGGTCAATTGAGAGAACCCGATTATCCCCTATATGTTAAGTGGATGGAAAAACTTGTGCCTCGTGCGGATGCCGTTACCATAGACACTCAGTTCTTGAAACAACGTTTTGGGGGAATGTATCTGCCGAACGGCAAAGACACAGACCTATTCAATCCTGATAAGTATGATCCTGAGGTCAGTCGAGAACAGTGTGGTCTATCTGGATATCGAATTTTAATGTTTCCTGGAGCGCCCCGACCTCACAAAGGGGTTGAAGATGTTTTAATGGCGCTAGAGCGGTTGAATGAGCCAGACTTAAGATTAGTGATTGTGGGGGGGAGTCCCTATGATGACTACGATAATCAACTGATGCAACGCTGGGGGCGCTGGATTATTAAGTTACCAAAGTCTCCTGTTGAAAAGATGCCTGAGGTGGTTTCTGCGGCTCATGTGGTAGTTGTGCCTCAGAGAGATACACTTACTGCTCACGCTCAATTTCCACTCAAGCTAACGGATGGGATGGCAATGGCTAAACCCGTTTTATCGACACGGGTTGGTGATATACCGGAAATTTTAGAGGAGACGGGCTATGTGGTCGATCCGGGTTCTCCAGAACAGCTTGCAGAAAAGATTCAAGAGATATTCCAAAATCTGGATGCTGCCAATGCTCTTGGTATCAAAGCAAGAGAGCGCTGTGTCAAACTGTATAGTACAGATACAATGGCAGCGATTCTCTCAGAAGTTATCGCCAGTCTTCAATAAGCAAGTTCGTTTCACGCCTCCGCATTTCAATAAATAGCAGGAAATCCGTATGTCTTCCAATCAGCTACTTTTGCGCCATGCATTACGCTATCCTGGCTGGATTATATCGAATATCATTCTGAGCTTTTCGGGCGCTCTTTTTAATGGTGTTAGTGCAACATTGATCGTACCGTTAGTGCTGGCATTTTTGGGTCAAGGAAATATAAATTTGAAAGGAGGTCCACCGCTTCTTCAGAAGATACTGTCTATTGCTGGTGGTGGAGAAGGAAACAATAACCTTGCTTTGATGGTTGGGGTAGTTTTCTTGGCGATTATTCTAAAAAATGTTGCCAACTATATAAGTTCACTAGTATCTAGTTCTTTATCTAGAAGGCTAGTTAATGATTTTAGGAAAGAAGCAATTAAGGTAGTCTTAGATGTCGATCTAGATTATTTTGCCAAAACAAAGATTGGAGATGTTATTAATAAGATAAATCAAGAAGTTGGCCGAGCAGCAGGTACAATTAAAACGGCAATTAATTTATTTACAACTTCAATTACAATTCTGACATTTCTTGCTATTTTAATTTCAATATCTTGGCAACTTACCCTAGTTTCTACTGTCTTATTACTCTTGGTAACAGCGATTAACCAATATTTTGTAAAGCGTGCTAAGGGGTTTG
>JAIUYC010000221.1 GCA_020216575.1 Coleofasciculus sp. S288
ATGAGGCTGTCAATTCAGGTCAAATCCAGCGAGAAGCTCGTAGTGGGAACGTGATGCTCTGGAAGCCCCACAAGAGGGTTAATTCGTAAAAAGGTGGCTGTGGATGCCACTGGGATTTCAGTAAATATTATTGGCGGTGAGCGAGAACACCTTTCAATCAGCGATCTGTGTATTGGCTAAGAGCTAGCAAGGGCTAGCCAAGGGGTTGCTGCCGAAATCATAAGTCTGCCCATTGCGTCAAGCCGATAGAGCAGGTAGTATGTCACAATATTGATGTCTGCTATCTCAGACACCTGTGTACCACCGATCGACCAGGAGCTTTTACCTGGAAAAGTGCGCTAGTCGCAATGGCGGAATTCATTTGTGCTTTCGTTCGTTTCGGCTCCCTGCCGATACCCATAAATCGACAATCCCCTATCTGCTCACAGGGCAAATTGCTCTCCACCATTGCCTTGATCGGAGTTATTGTGACCTGTTACAAACTTGAATGAGCATGTCATAAGGTTGCTTGCGATCGCTGAAAGTCCTGTGAAGTCACACTCAAGATAGCCGTTGGATGCCAGCTAAACTTTTAAGAAGCATTGAAGGGGAAACATCATCGGGGGATATAACCTGTGACGAGGAAACATCACACGAGATTTACCCCACGTCAATTTACAAGGAAGCTACATTTCCTTTACAAGGAACTGCTTGCTTGACCAATTTTGGAAGAGTTATTTGCTCAGGAGAAGCCAAATATGCTACACCGCAAGATTTATCAACTCTGTTGCGATGGTCGTGAGGTCTGTATTTTCTTGCGGGACCAGCAACGTTGGATTGAACGTGCCCGCATTATTGATATTGAAGGAGATTTAGTGACATTCCGTTACGAAACAGAAGAAGAAGACGAAATTAGTTCCTGGGAAGAAATGGTTCGTCTAGAAAGCATTGGTTCTGTTAGTCAGAAGCTCGCATCTGTATCCAGAGGGCATGTCGAACCCTTGGTTTCGGATGATTGTCCCGAAGCTGAGCAAATTCGTCCGCGTTCTCAGGACTCAAATCAAGACTAGGTGAGTTGATTGATTCGGTTACCAATCTTGTAGACCTAGCATTTCTGGATTACTTAAGTAACATCAGCCCAGTGTGGAACCTGCCGCACTGGGTAAATTTATAGCAGTCGCCAAGGTGACTCTTGACTCTCGCCAAATACTGAAACCTTGACCCGTCAATATGCATCCCCTCTGCCCGATTGGTGAGCCTGTCGAACCACTGCCCTCTGCCTTCTTCGCTTTGGACTCAATTTTCCGCTGGGGGATCGGCGGGTTCAAATACCGGACAGTACCCTTCGGGTGTCACTTTAAAGCCATACAAGGGAGATGAGGGGTTCCAGCAGCGCTGCCCTCGTTGGTGGCGGCAGTTGGCGCAGCAGTCGATGTTTAGCGGCATCCGGATATTGCTGCTGTCTTTGAGCAGTTCGCGCTGCGACAATCCTCGCAAAACCAGTTCTTCTCCCTGCCAACGGGCTTCTACCAGACCTGTATCGGCAAAATTTTGCCAGCGGGGGTCGGCGGCGATCGCCTCCGGGAGTGTAATGGTTACCACAGTTCCCAACTCAGTCAGTTCGCCCTCGTAGTTGGTTTCCGGTGGAGCTGCCGGTTGCATAAACATTTCGCCGATCGGTAATTCTACCAAAGTTCCTACCGATGGGGAATGAAGTTGGTAGCGATTTTGCAATTCTTCTAAACCCGTGAGGTCTGCTAAATATGTTGGAGAGCCGTGAAAAAAAATAACGTGCTGGGGACGGAGGTTGTGAATTAACTGGGTTGTTCCAAAGCGATCGCTATGTTGGGCGAGTAGATAAGTTTCGACCTCTATTCGTCCGGAACCCTCATCTCTGTACGGATATCTCCATCGCTCAGGTCGTAAAACTACGGGAGAACCCAAGTCGGGATTATAGTATTGGCTCAAGTCGGCTGTATCCTCCGTAAGCAGGATACAGGGAGACTGACAAACCGCTTGCCGTTGTTCGGCAGGCAACCGTCGCACACGAGGACGCACCCGCTCATCCCAAAACAGGGGTTGATGTCGGGCAAAATTTTGTACGGATGTTGGGAAATTAGGTAAGAGGTCTAAGTAGGCGTCACAACCAACCGCCACCATGCCATCGACCCAGATATCTAGATTGCGCCCTGTGAAGTGGTGATGGCTGCGCAAGAGCATGAGGATTTCTTGCCCCAAACCCAAAGAAGGCACTGGTAAGAGGACGGCGCGATTGGAGGCGAGAATCTGATCGATACGCTCCACCAGTTGGTTTTCCTGTTGCCGTCGGTGAGGGTGTCGAGCGGTGCCGTAAGTGCCTTCGATAATCAGCACATCTAACTGCGTCCCCCTGAGCGCTTCAACCGATAATCCTTCTACCAGCCGAGAGTTAGACAGGAAAAAATCACCGGTATAGAGCAGGCGATAGGTTCGACGAGGCGTTGTGTAGGTCAGCAAAAAAGCGGCGGCTCCAGGCAAATGCCCGGCGGGAAACAGTTCTGCACTCAGTCCTTCGCGGAATTCAACGGGCGATCGCCAAGGCAACGCATTACAAAACTTAGGAATGTTCTCAGGTGACAACTCCGGCCAGTTCAGCGGCAATAACTGCGTCGTCACTTCGCTGGCATAGATTGGCAACTGGGGGAACGCTTGGTGGAGAGCCAACAATCCTTGAGCATGATCGCTGTGGGCATGACTGCACAGGACTAAGTCGGCGGGTGGCTGCCCTAGGGCTTTTAACGGTGAAATGTCCCCCAAACCGCAGTCGAGAAGGATGCGGTGTGGACCCATTTGTACTAGCAAACAAACGCCCTCAGCACCATGACTGACACCATAGGGGAAACATGCTAATCGCTCATCCTCAGGATAGTATGTCAAAGGGCGTTGATTGCTCATGAACTGTTAGAGATTCGCGGTAGCGCCACTAGATGCGGCAGCGCCAAGCAGCCCTTAGCACTCAGCATTAAACGTGCCTCCTGTTACGAGGGAAAAGTGCTGACTAAAGGCGACTGAAAGCTGAACGCTATGGCTGATAGCTAAGCTAAAGCAGCGATTTTAGTGGGCTGAACCGTTACCGTGATAGTTGTCTGAATCGTAGAATCCGTTTTTAGTGCCAAAAATCAAGGCCAGCACAGTAAACGAGATCGTGAGGACTACTAAAACCAGTTTGACATCCATACGGTCTGAAAAACTCCTTTCTTAAAATCTCCACAGGAGATGTAACTACACTTAATGAATATTTTTGTATGTGCTTAAATTGTAGAACTCAACTGGCTCACCCGTCTATCTACTGAGGTGACCCAACTCAGCGATGGTAGCATGTTGCGGGGGACGATTGTGGAAAACGACTCCTCCTTTGTAAACTAGAGTTAATATTAGGTTGTTTAATTTTGTGTAAAGGATTCTGGTAATTGCCGTATGACTGTGGTAACCTTAGCAGCTTTCCACGCAGCATCGACTTCGCCAGTTTTAGCTCCGGAACGAGCGAGTCAAGTTACCCGCAAAACGTACCCCAATTACAAGGTGATTGTGTTGAATGATGATTTCAACACATTTGACCACGTTCACGACTGCTTAGTGAAGTATATTCCTGGGATGACGAGCGATCACGCCTGGAAACTCACCCGTCAGGTTCACAATGAAGGTCAAGCTATTGTTTGGGTTGGACCTCAAGAACAGGCGGAACTATATCACCAACAGTTGGGTCGTGCTGGCTTAACAATGGCTCCCTTAGAAACAGCGTAACATCATGGCTAACTCCAACGGCGGCAGATTGGTTTGGAATCACTCAACTCACCTTCCGGGTTTAATCCCAGTACTCGAACAACTCACCCGCTACAGTGGGATTCAAACCATTACGCCCGCCGTCATTGGACGCGCTAAAAGTCATGCTCCTCGGTTGCACTTAAAAGTGTCCGTGCCAATACGGGGCGGATTTAAGATAATAGCTAGGGCTGGGAAAACGTTTCAAGAGGTATTTATCCTGACCGAGTTGAGCAAGGGGGAATTGGAAGATGCGATCGCTAAAGTTCTGAAATCTTAATAACCTTCTCATATAGGTGCGATCGCGTCTGGATCATTGTCTATTCCCTAAAGCAGAATAAGCCCTCCTACCCATATGTCCTAAATGCAAAGGCTCTCGCGACTCAAGTCTCAAGTCATACAAGTCTCCCTTACCCTCATTGCAAAGAAGGAGTCAACAGCCTTCTACCGAAAGTTATATATTTGCCCAGGGATTATCCTATCCTTAACTAGCTCCTCAGAAACTGCTTCCCTGACAACAAAGTAATATCCTCCACCTTAAATCTTGGGATTATAGCGATCGCTACTTCTATAGAACGAATCTAGCGATCGCCTAGCTTTATGGGTTAAACTAGCATCCTGCTGTTTGAGTTTCACACGCACCGATACTTACCCAAGTACTCGAACCATCTGCCCAGTGTTCTTTTTTCCAGATGGGGGCGTTGTGTTTCAAGGTATCAATTGCATATTTACACGCTGCAAACGCTTCTGAGCGATGGGGACATCCTACCGCTACCAGGACGCTAATTTCCCCGATTTGCAAGCGGCCGACGCGATGATGAATTACCACTCGATTGACATCCGGCCATTGCTGACGGATATCCGCCGCAATTGAAGCAAATACCTGTAGCGACATTGGCTCATACGCCTGATACTCCAGTGCTACTACTGGTTTGCCATCCGTTTGATTACGTACTGTACCGCTCATGAGGACAACTGCTCCGTTGGCTGAATCGTCAGCCAGTTCATAGACTACCGCTAGCGATAGGGGCGCAAAGGTAATCGAAAAGTTATCTCCCGCATGCGGTTGAGCAGGAGGACGGCGAGGCCTGGTTAATCCTGAATTCATCGCAGTTTTAGCGTTTTTTATGGATAAGGTCTAAATCTATTGTGTTTGATTCAGCATCAGTGCTGTAGTCCTGGATAGCGTTAAAATTCTCCCAATATCGATTACTTTAAAAACTCACAATTATATATCAGATAGAATGAAATGCTAAGATTTAAAAGGAAATATTTTTATATAATGAAAGCTGCACTACCCGATATTGAAACGGTAAGGCTTGAGGAAGTTCGCCGATATAAAATTCTCGATACTCCTCCTGAAGAGGCGTTTGACGATATCACCCGGTTAGCGGCGCAAATTTGTGAAACGCCAATTGCCGTAATTGGCTTGGTTGATCGCAACCGCCAATGGTTTAAGTCAAAGCTCGGCTTAACAGCCACGGAAATTCCTCGCAACATCGACTTGTGCGCCCATACCCTCCCACGCGAGCAAGTATTGGTCGTCACTGATACTGTGGCTGACGGACGGTTCGCCACTCACCCGTTAGTAACAGGTGAACCCTACATTCGGTTTTACGCTAGCGCTCCCTTAATTTCACCTCACGGCTATACCTTGGGAGTTCTCTGCGTCATGGATTATGTGCCACGGGAACTCAAACCCCGACAGGTGGAGGCATTAAACGCATTAAGTCGCCAAGTCATCGCCCAACTGGAGTTGCGACGCAATTTAGCAGAATTGGCGGACGCGACACGGGAAAGTCAGCAGTTAGAACGTCAGCTCAACCACAGGCAAGAAGAACTCCTCGACATCTTGGAAAACGGTACGGTGGGTCTACATTGTGTAGATGCCAACGGCATTATCCTGTGGGCGAATCAAGCTGAATTCGATCTTCTCGGTTACACTCGCGAGGAGTATGTTGGTCACCCCATCGCTCACTTCCATGCTGACCAAGCAGTAATCGATGATATCTTTCAACGGCTAAGTAGGAACGAAACGCTACACAACTACGAAGCAAGGCTCCTGTGCAAGGATGGCTCGACCCGGACTGTCCTAATCGACTCGAATGCGCGATTCGTGAATGGCAAGTTTCATCACACTCGATGCTTTACCCGTGACATCACTGAGTACAAGCGCACCCGAGAGATGGCACAGCAAGCGGTTGTGGAAAACCTGCGACTTGCCCGTGCGATCGCATCAGTTTCTGATGGCGTTTTGATCACCGACCCCAACCAACTAGACAACCCTATCATCTACGCCAATCCAGCGTTCTCCAAAATCACTGGCTATAGCACCGAAGAGATTTTGGGTCGTAACTGTCGCTTTTTGCAAGGTGCTGGTACAGACCGTGAAACCGTCGCTCAAATTCGCCAAGCGATTGCTGAACGACGAGAAATCAAAACAACACTGCTGAATTATCGCAAAGATGGTCAGCCCTTCTGGAACGAGCTGAAAATCTCTCCGGTGTTCTCCGAGGAGGGGAAGTTACTTTACTTCGTTGGTATTCAAACCGACATTACCGAACGAAAACAGGCGGAAGAAGCACTGCGAAAGAGTCAAGAACGGTTTCAACACATTGCACGGGCAACCAATGATGCACTTTGGGAGTGGGATTTAAAAACCGATGCGGTCTGGTGGAATGAGGGCGTTCAGACTCTTTTCGGTTACTCCGATGCGGAAGTCGGACTTGATGTTACGTGGTGGTACGACCTGATCCATCCCGAAGATCGAGAACGAGTTACCTTGGGTCTGGAACTCGTATTGAACAGTGGTGAAGCAAGCTGGTCAGATACCTACCGTTATCGCCGCGCTGATGGGTCTTACGCCTACGTCTTCGATC
>JAIUYC010000222.1 GCA_020216575.1 Coleofasciculus sp. S288
AACCTAAGTCCGTATCAAAAATGACGTAAGTAGGAATTTGTAAAATGCGCTCGTAAAACCACATTTTCCCATAAGGATAAGTGGGTCTAACCGAATATTCCCCTGCATCCGTTTCTGACAAAAACTCCATCACTACGGCAGGGACATCCCCTTCTGTGTGAGGAGTATAACTACGGCGAATCACTCCCTCCGCTACAGGAAAGACATGGGGAACATAGAGCCAGTCAGAGGCTTTGACGACGATTTTCCCATTAACCTTAGCACACAAACCAAAGTTAGAAGCAATTAACATCGAGTCAGTAATAAATCCGTGATTATCCAATGCCTCCGTCAAAGCAGCAGCCAGAAAAGGTTGATTAATATTTTCCACCGGGTCATCGGGTAAAACAAAATCTGCGGGTAATTTTTCCCAGGTAACATTATATTTCTGGGGTGGAGCAATTATCTGAGTCATAGTTTTCTGGCTGCCTTGCAATCTCTTTTTCTATGCTAGATCTTAATGGGTTGTAAGCTGTTTCTAAACAAAGTAGGGTAGGCATTGCCCACCCTACACAAGTGAATTTTACGGGAGCGATCGCATTCCTCCTCTCGTTCAACCCACCACAAAATTCACCAATTTTCCAGGTACAACAATTACCTTTTTAATCTCCTTACCCTCGATAAAACGCTGGGCAACTTCCGATTCACGGGCATACTTTTCCAAAGCATTGCGGTCAGAATCAGCGGGTACGGTTATTGTGCCGCGAGTCTTGCCCAAGACTTGAATCACTAATGTAATTTCATCAGCAACTAAAGCGGTTGGATCAGCCTTAGGCCAAGCTTCAGTGTGGACTGACTCTGTATGACCCGTATTCTGCCACAACTCCTCGGCAACATGAGGCGCAAATGGAGCCAAAAGCCGGATTAAGGTTTCAATCCCTTCTGCATACACCGGTGAATCTTTAGCGCTGGTATCACCAAGGGCATTACTCAGTTTCATCAATTCTGAAACCGCCGTATTCAACTGGTACTCGCCCTCTAAATCTTCAGTAATTTCCTTGATGGCAATGTGAATTGCTCGCCGCAAGTCTTTTTCAGCTTTGGTCAAATTACCCGTCACTGGGGCAGAAAGTTTTGCACTTCCAGACTCTACAAAATCCACAACCAGACGCCAGACCCGATTCAGGAAGCGGAATTGTCCTTCCACGTCGGCATCGTCCCATTCCAAATCTTTTTCGGGCGGTGCTTTGAAGAGAATGAACATGCGGGCGGTATCTGCCCCATACTTGTTAATTACTTCCTCCGGCGCGACGCCGTTGTACTTGGATTTGGACATGGTTTTGTAGGAGACTTCCAGCTTTTCACCCGTTTCGGGGTCTTTGGGGTCAGCAGGGTCTACCAAGGCAGAGGGAATGTATTTCCCAGTAGTAGGATTGATGTAAGTTAAGCCCTGAACCATGCCTTGAGTTAACAGGCGTTGGAAGGGTTCGTCAAAGTTAAGGAGCTCGCGATCGCGCAATACTTTGGTAAAGAACCGCGAGTACAATAAGTGCAAAATCGCGTGTTCGATCCCACCCACATACTGATCCACAGGCATCCAGTCATTCGTCTTGGCAGGGTCAAAGACTTGAGACTCATTCTTCGCGTCGGGGAAGCGCAAGAAATACCACGAGGAATCAATAAACGTATCCATCGTATCGGTTTCTCGCTTCGCTGAAGTACCGCACGTCGGACAAGGCACATCCGCCCACCCCTGAAGTTGAGCTAAGGAAGGAACGCGGCCTCCTGTAAAATCCACATCTTCCGGCAACAGTACAGGCAAATCTTTTTCCGGCACCGGCACTATCCCGCAGTTCGGGCAGTGAATCACAGGAATCGGCGCACCCCAGTACCGTTGCCGTGAGATTAACCAATCCCGGAGGCGATACTGAATTCGCGCTTTCCCCCATCCCTGTTTTTCTGCATACTTGATAATTTCTTTTTTCGCCTGTGTGGACTCCATCCCGTTGAATAGGTCAGAATTCACCACAATACCAGGGTCAGTGTAAGCCTGCTTGGGGGCAGCCTTCACGTCTGCGGCATCAGCAGGCACAATCACGACTTGGATGGGCAAATTCTGTTCTGTTGCAAATTGAAAGTCCCGCGTGTCGTGGGCAGGAACACCCATTACTGCGCCAGTACCGTACTCATACAACACGTAGTCAGCAATCCAGATGGGAATTTCTTCCCCAGTGAACGGATTAATTGCCTTGCCACCAGTAGGGATACCGCGTTTCGGCTTATCCTCAGCCGTGCGTTCGAGTTCGCTTTCTGCTGAGACTTCTTTAATAAAGGCATCAACTGCCGCTTTCTGGTCTGCGGTAGTTACTTTTGGCGTCAAGGGATGTTCGGGTGCCAAGACTACATAGGTGACGCCATAAACCGTATCTGGGCGAGTTGTGAATACACCAATTTTTTCATCCAATCCGACAACAGGAAATTCCAAATAGGCACCAACGGATTTACCAATCCAGTTTGCTTGCATCAGCTTCACTCGTTCCGGCCAACCTGTCAACTTGTCGAGGTCATTGAGCAATTCCTCAGCATAGTCGGTAATCTTGAAGAACCACTGCCGCAACAGTTTGCGCTCGACTTTAGCACCGGAACGCCAAGAGCGACCTTCGCTATCAACCTGTTCGTTTGCCAACACGGTTTGGTCGATAGGGTCCCAGTTCACGGCTGCTTCTTTTTGATACGCTAGTCCAGCCTGGAGAAATTGCAAGAAAATCCATTGTGTCCACTTGTAATAGTCAGGGGAACAGGTGGCGAGTTCGCAATTCCAGTCGTAGGAAAGCCCTAACCGTTTTAACTCAGACCGCATCTGAGCAATGTTTTGGTAAGTCCACTTTGCCGGATGAATTCCGCGTTGAATTGCCGCATTTTCCGCAGGCAAACCAAACGCATCCCAACCCATTGGGTGTAGCACTCGATAGCCCTGCATCCGGCGAACCCTGGCAATCACATCGGTAATTGTATAGTTGCGGACGTGACCCATGTGCAGGTTGCCCGATGGATAGGGGAACATCGATAGGGCATAGAATTTGGGCTTGTCAGTTTCTGTAGAGATTTGGTATAAGCCTTTGTCTGCCCAAATCTGTTGCCACTTTTCCTCGATCGCTGCTGGGTTGTAACGGGACTCCACAGTAATGCTCCTACTGGACGTTATAAGCGCTCTGTTTCAGTATTCTGACATATACCCGATTTAGAATTGGGTCTTGATACCGAGTTGCGTTCTCCAACCTAATTTTCAGAGCAATCTCTCACCTATCAGGGGAAAAGCTGACAGCTAGAGAATTACACTTTAAAGTGCAACGGCGCGTGAATATTAGCTAGAAAATATACTACATATTGTATTATGGTTTTGTCGGATGAGCAAACATTGAATCGCTTAAACGTTTTTGTCTACGGTACTCTCAAGCCAGGGGAAGTTAATTACAAACGCTACTGTGAGGGTAAAGTTATAGAGGAGCAAAGAGCGATCGCCTACGGTCAACTATTTGACCTGCCCCTTGGCTATCCCGCCATGACTTCTGGAGAACGTCCAGTTCAGGGGTGTTTGCTAACTTTCGCTGACCCATCCATTTTAAGTAGTCTGGATGAGCTAGAGGATTATGACCCTCAACGAGCGATCGCGGAAAATGAATATTACCGAGAGCAAATTGAAATTTATAATCTAGCAGGACAAACACTAGGGATTGCCTGGGTTTACTTGATGGCATTCGAGCAAGTGCAGCGATGGGAAGGCATCTTGATTCCCTCGGGGTTGTGGAGTGGCTGCGTTGATACTCTTACTCGGTAATAAATAATTTACCTACCCGGGCGATTGTTGGATAGGGTGGGTTTGATTATTCAGTTATCAATTATAGCAGTTTTCAATCTAGTGAGGCACAGAGTTGCTAGTTTTGGGGCATAGGGCATAGTAAATGCAATTAGGGTGTACCTCACCCCTTGGAGAAACGCTATAGTCAAAAATCATTGCTAAACCAGCCCCTACAAAATAATGATTAACAGTTACAGGTAGGGGCTGGGGGCGAAATGTTTTTTATTCACTTAATTCAGTCGATTGTTGTAGGTATCTTGACCTACCGATGGCTGCTCCACGGAGTCGTCGGAAGGAACCACAGCTGCCTTGGGAATTTCGATCAGGGGTCGGCTGACAATGATCATTGACTCCGCCGCTTCCTCTTGTTTCGGAGTTTGAGCTAACTGAGGTATCAATGAGCGACTCCCCGGGAGAACTCCCGACAAGGCACTGACAAACAGAGCAGCGATTGCCGCTCCCCCCCAGATAACAGTTCGCTGCGTTCGGCGGCGGTCTATGCGATGGAAAACCTCCTGCACTAATTCTTGAGAAGATTGCTCCCTGGGTGGTCCCGGTAGTCTTTGTGTTTCCTGGCGCAGCCTGAGAAGTCGGGCGTGCAGGCGCTGCATGTTTGGGTCAGTTGCCAACCACTCTTGCACCTGATACCGCTCTTGAGCTGTCACTTCACCGTCTATGTAGGCACTGAGTAATTCAAAGCGATCGCGCTGTAGGCTATCCATTTCTCTAGCAGCTTCCTGCGTAGAACGTTTACGAGCGTCAAAATTGGAGGTCATTTTTGCCTTACCACCGAGTCAATAGCAAGCGCTCAATGAAGGATTTTTCTCAACATCCATCATAAACGAATAGCTGCTAAAGGAATTTGTTCCTGACAATCAGACGGCATTCAGGCTTCTAGATAAGTTTGGAGCTGAGATTGGAGCCTAGATCTGGCTCTAGCTATTCTTGATTTTACGGTTCCGAGGGAGACGCCAGTGATTTCAGCGATTTCCTCGTAGGCCATGCCTTCAATTTCTCTTAAGACAATGGTGGTGCGGAACACTTCTGGCAAATCTGCGATCGCTTCACGCAACTGGTCGTAAAATTCTCGCGTTGTCATGTCCTCTTCAGGACTGGGATTATCTGAGGGCAATTCCCAATCCATGTCACCGTCTTCCATATGGCGAGGTGCATCCAAGGACAGGGGATTCGCTATCCGCTTGCGCTTGCGCAGCTCATCATAGAACAGATTTGTCGCAATCCGGCTCAACCATCCTTGGAACTTGACGGGTTCATTGAGTCGCTTGATATTCCGGTACACTCGAATCCAGACTTCTTGCGCTAAGTCTGCCCTATCTTGCCAGTCCGGAGCCAAGTGGTACAAAATCTTTTCCACATGGGACTGATACCGGCGGAGCAATTCAGCAAAGGCGGTGCGATCGGGACGAATGCCGTCCTGACACCGCAAAATTAAGTCATAGTTCGAGAGTTTTTCGGGTTGCACCGGTACTTGAGGAGTTGTTACCTCAACCGTTGACCAAGATAAAGGAATCGATTGGCTCATGGATGGAATGGGTGTTAAACATCCTTCCTCCCAAAGACACCTGACGTTCACATAGAGTTCCCCTATGGTAAAGTAACGATTTGATTACTTTTTCATTGAGGATTGTTGCACCATGTTGCTGGCAAGCCAACTATGATTTCTCTTGTGACCCCCAAACAGCATCCCCCGATTGGGTGAATTTTCTAAAGAAGCGAAGAGACTTGTCAGTTGTTGTAATCCCTACAGCTCTCTTACTATACTTGTTTGGAGTAGGCAAGCCCCTGTCTCATCTGAGATAGATGCTATCTGGGCGTCCCAAGGGTGTTGGAGCGCAAACATTACCCCTGTGAAGTCAAAGGTCTATATCATTGGGAGATATCACCCCAATTCTCACCAACCCAGGACTCATCCGGAGAAAGACTGTGCAGGTTTTTAGATTGGCTCTGTTTTGAAAATAGGGGTCAGGGGTCAGGGGTCAGCGGAAAGAATTTTCATTCTTTTGTTGTACGTGACAGCGCATGGAGGGCTAGCTTGAAAATAGCAGGGGGAGCAGGGGAAGCAGGAGAGAGGAATGTTCATCCGGAGAATATGGGTTTGATAGTGTAGAAGTGCCGCCTGCTAATACCCAGGATTATGGGCATAATAAATTCCCTAAAGACAAGCTTGATGTTCGTTTGCTTTGGTTCAGCCGTTGTGTTATTTTCAGCGGCACGCCCCCGATTGGAGGCGACACTGCCAACACCGAAGATGAAACAAGCTTTACCAGTAACTCCTCACCTGACGATGGCGATCGCTTCTATCAGTTCTCGGTTAGTTGTCGATTTAAGTGAGGCGAAAGTTTACAGTTACTGGGGAGATCGGCTGATTGCTACTTACCCGATCGCCGTCGGGCAGAAGGGTTGGGAAACTCCCACTGGCACGTTCACAGTTCTAAATAAGCGACGCAACCCAGCCTGGAAGCACCCGATTACGGGCGAGGCGATTCCAACCGGTCCGGATAATCCTTTAGGCGATCGCTGGATCGGTTTTTGGTCTGACAACCGTCACCAAATCGGCTTTCATGGCACTAATAAAGAGCAGCTTGTGGGACAGGCTGTTTCCCACGGCTGCTTGCGAATGCGAAATGCTGATATTCGAGCGTTGTACGAGCAGGTGGAGGTGGGAACGCAGGTGATTGTGCGTAAGTAGTCAGTTATCAGTTGTTTTCCCACTAACCACTAACCACTAACCACTAACCACTGACAACTGACCAAAAATTAATCGACACCACTGCGATAATCTTGTAACAAGTTGCT
>JAIUYC010000223.1 GCA_020216575.1 Coleofasciculus sp. S288
CCAAGAAAAACTACCTTGTAGATCAGTACGAAATCCTTTCTGAATCGCAGCGCCAACTTCCCCGCATCTACTTAGAACACGATCCACCTCGCGAACATCCTACGGATACGCACCATCCAGTCGATGACCCTAATGTCCTTCTCATCCACGTTACAGCGTTCAATGACTTGATGTGGGACAGTGGGCGTACCCCAACCCGCGTTATCGAACATGGGGTTATTGTGCCAGAGGATGTCCAATATACGGGTGAGTTGGAGCGGGGATTGGTCGTTGTTAACAATCTGCACAAACGGGGACGCCGCCTGGGTGCAGATGTGTTCGATCGCGTCCGAACTCAGATTCCCCTTGACCTCATCGGCATGGATTCAGAAGCGCTAGGTGGATTGGGTGAGATAAAACGCGATCCCTTAAGTGCCTTCGAGTCCCGCTACCGATTCTTTTTCAACCCCATTCGCTACACCAGCCTGGGTTTAGCCGTGTGCGAAGCCATGATGATTGGCATGCCAATTATCGCTCTAGCAACCACGGAAATGGTGACGGTAATAGACAACGGTGTCTCTGGCTACGTGGATACCAACATTAACCGACTCGTGGAGCGAATGCAGGAGTTACTTGATAACCCTAGCGAAGCTCATCGCTTAAGTGCAGGTGCTCGTCGTCAAGCACAGGAGCGATTTAACATTCAACGATTTATTCAGGATTGGGATGAGGCGTTTGCCCTAGTGACTGGGAATTCCTCTCTACCTCTCCCTCTCACCCCAACAGTTGCGGGAGGAAAGCGATGAAAAAACGGATAGCCCTAATCAGCGAACATGCATCGCCTTTGGCAATTCTTGGAGGTGTGGACGGCGGTGGCCAAAACGTCTATGTCGGAGAGGTTGCCAAGAACTTAGCTTCCCTTGGTTACGAGGTTGATATCTTCACGCGACGGGATAGCGAGGTTCTACCTGAAGCAGCAGAGTGGGTGAATGATGTTCGCATCATCCACGTTCCGGCTGGTCCGGCTGAATACGTGCGTAAGGAAGACTTACTGCCCTTTATGGCAGAGTTTACAGCTTTTATCCTCAAGTTCTGCAAACAAGAGGGTAAAACCTATGACCTAATCCATGCTAACTTTTGGATGTCGGGTTTAGTCGCGGCTGAAGTCAAACAGGCGATTGGGATTCCGTTCGTTGTTACTTTCCATGCATTAGGTCGTGTCCGCCGCTTTCATCAAGGAGAGGCTGACCAATTTCCAACAGAGCGAATTGCGATCGAGGAGCGCATCATTGCAGAAGCCGATCGCATTATCGCTGAATGTCCCCAGGAAGAAGAAGACCTAATCCGCTTCTACCATGCCAATCCTGCCAAAATCACGATTATTCCTGGTGGGTTCGATCAAGGACAGTTTTGGTCTATCGGCAAAGCACTCGCTCGTGTAGCACTGGGACTTAACCCGAATGAACGTATTATCCTGCAACTGGGTCGGATGGTGCCTCGTAAGGGAGTCGATACCGTGATTCGCGGCTTTGCTCGTCTCGTGAAGGAGATGGGGAGAGGGGGAGACACGGAGAAGTCTCCTATAATACTCCCCGCGTCTCCGCGTCCCCCTGTCCCCGCGTCCTCTTCCCTGCGGCTAATGATTGTGGGGGGTGAATCGGATGAACCGAACCCAGCGCTTAGTCCTGAAATTGGTCGTCTTCAGGCAGTTGCACAAGAAGAAGGTGTAAGCGATCGCGTCACATTTGTCGGACGACGCGGACGTGAGGCGCTTAAACTGTACTACAGTGCTGCCGATATCTTTGTCACGACACCCTGGTATGAGCCATTCGGCATTACCCCCGTAGAAGCGATGGCGTGCGGCACACCCGTTATCGGTTCCAATGTGGGGGGCATTAAGTTCACTGTGCGAGATGGTGAGACGGGTTATCTAGTTCCTCCCAAGAATCCAGATGCGATCGCAGAACGCATTGCCCATCTCTACCAACATCCCGAACTGCTAAGCCGTTTTCGACAGCAAGCCATTCGGCGTGCTAACGAGCTATTTACCTGGCAAAACGTAACGGCTGCTATTGCTGACCTCTACGAGGACGTTCTATCCATTCAAAACCCTGGCGGGGGCGCTTCCTTGCCGAGAACTCATTTGGTGACATCAGCACCTTCAAAATTCAAAATCCAAAAGGACAATCCCCCATCCCTGCACACCATAGTCGAACGTGGTTTTGACAATGTACTGGTCGCTCTCCAAGAATCGCGGCGGCAATGCTTGGATGGTATTCTCGATGTTGCCGAAGTCCTCAACACTTGCTTTGCTCAAGATGGCAAGGTGCTGATTTGTGGGAATGGTGGCAGCGCTGCCGATGCCCAGCACTTTGCCGCCGAATGTGTGGGTCGTTTCAAATGCCCAGAACGACGGGGGCTTCCAGCTTTAGCGCTCACGGCTGATACCGCCGTGTTAACAGCATGGTCTAACGACATGGGATTTGAGAACGTTTTTGCCCGACAGGTGGAAGCCTTTGGTCGTGCTGGAGATGTTCTCATCGGCATTAGTACAAGCGGTCATTCTCGCAACCTGATTCAGGCGTTTAAAACTGCTCGTCGTCTAGGTTTGCACTGCGTCGCCCTTTTAGGAAAGGACGGGGGAGATTTGCATCCACTCGCAGACCACTCAATCATTGTGCCTGCAACTGATACTCAGCATATCCAGGAAGTGCAAATTGTTGTGCTTCATCTCCTCTGTGAACTGATCGAAGAAAAGCTGAGGTTAAGTCAGTTGTCAAGGGTCAATCATCAGCCGTTAGCAACAAATGGCAATGGGCATAAAGCTAAAGGTGAGAGGCGACAGAAAAAGCCTATTGCTTCAACCCTTTAGCCCAAACACAGTTTTGAGAATTGTAGGAGGATAATAATTATGGTGCAAGAATTAACACGCGAGACGCTAACAGGCGGGACGCTACAGGGAAAAGTTGCCATCGTCACAGGTGGAGGTCGAGGACTCGGTGAAGCGATTTGCCGGATGTTAGCAGAGGCAGGTGCGATCGCAATTGTCGCTGATATTCGAGAAGACCTGTCCGAAAAAGTTGTACAACAGATTCAAGACAATGGGGGCAAAGCGCAGGCATTAAAGCTGGATGTTAGCGATGCCGAGCAAGTCGAAGCAGCCATTCAGAACATTGCTACCCAATACGGACGCTTGGACATCCTAATCAACAACGCTGGCGTAGATGTCACGTTGCCTGTGGATGAGCTTAGCGTGCAGGACTGGAATCGGATTATGGCAGTTAACCTGAACGGGCCATTCATCATGTCCAAATCCGTACTTCCCTACATGAAGCAGCAGGGACGCGGTCACATTGTCAATATTGTTTCGACAGCTTCAAAGCGGACTTGGCCGAATGCTTCAGCCTATCACGCGAGTAAGTGGGGACTTCTCGGCTTCAGTCATGCCCTTCACGTAGAAGCACGTCCAGAAAACATTAAAGTAACAGCCGTGGTTGCAGGTGGAATGCGGACACCGTTCCTACTAGACCGATTCCCAGATATTGATGTCAACGTCCTGCAAGACCCTAAGAATGTCGCTGACACGATTCGGTACGTGCTGATGCAACCAGAAGAGACAGTTATTCCCGAAGTAATGGTTCTACCAATGCGTGAGAAATCCTGGCCTTGATGCATGATAGTGTCATTTGTCCTTAGCCTATCTAGAAAATAGCAGGGGGAGCAGGGGGAGCAGGGGGAGCAGGGGGAGCAGGGGGGGGGAGGAATTTTTATTTGACCGATTCGACTAATGACCAATGACTAATCGAGCTGTCTTTCTGGATAAGGACGGTACTCTAATTGAGGATGTGCCGTATAACGTGAATCCGGACTTGATGCGGTTGACAGTAGGCGCGGTTGAGGGATTGCGATCGCTCCATGCGGCTGGCTATAAGCTAATTATCATCTCTAACCAATCGGGTGTAGCTCGCGGCTACTTTCCAGAAGAGGCACTCTTGGCAGTAGAAGAGCGATCGCATCAGTTATTAGCAGAAATGGGTGTACCATTGGTAGGTTTTTATTACTGTCCCCATCATCCAGACGGAACTATTCTGAAATATAAAATCAACTGCTCCTGCCGAAAACCTGAACCCGGACTCATCTTTCGTGCTGCCCAAAAACACAACATCAACTTGGCACAGTCTTGGTTTATCGGTGACATTCTCAATGACGTAGAAGCAGGTCGTCGTGCTGGTTGCAAGACAGTGCTAATCAATAACGGGAACGAAACTGAGTGGGTTCTTTCTCCGCTAAGACTGCCCCACTATATTGCCACTGACCTTGCCGATGCTGCACATATCATCAGCAACCATAGACAAGATGTGGAGGTATTGAGCTATTAATTAAAAACACTGTACGGGCGGGTTTTGTTGTCAAATTATCTGTTCTAATACCAAATCACTTCTGTAACCTCCTTTATCTCTTTATCTCCTCTTCTTCTTATCTCCTCTTTTTCTCTCTCTGTGAACTCTGTGTCTCTGTGGTTCGTTAAAGAGATAGTCAACCCCTTTGGCTTATCTGTTAAACCCATCCCTATCAGGGGACTTCCAAAAAATAAATCATCCCAATATCCACATTGGGTAAGGGCGGGTTTTGTATTGAACTTAATGGCTTTTGTCTCTAATTTATTCGCTAAACCCGCCCCTACAAGGACATTTTTTTATTGGGAAATCCCTAGTTTAAAACTCAAAACTCTCCTACCTTATGCAATCTACCCTGTCTCATCTCATCAATGCATTCACCAAACTCAATATAGTAGTCATTGGTGATGCCATGCTCGATAGCTACCTAGAAGGTTCCACCGAGCGTCTTTGTCAAGAAGCCCCCGTACCCGTTGTTAGCGTATCTAACCGGAAAAATATCCCAGGCGGTGCAGCCAATACTGCCGTCAACATCCGCAGTTTAGGCAGTCAGGTAACGTTTTTCTCCGTTATCGGTGATGACGTGGAAGGTATGCTGTTGCGGCAAGCCCTGCAAGAGCGGGGTATCTCCACAGAGTACATCCTCACCCAATCTAAGCGGCAGACGTTAGCGAAGCATCGAGTTATTGCTTCTGGGCAAATGCTCGTAAGATTTGACCAAGGTAGCACTAACCCCATCGATTCAGAGATTGAGCAGAAGTTAATCACTTACCTCACCCACTGCTATCCAAGCTGTGATGCTGTGGTTATCTCAGACTACGGCTATGGTATTTTAACCCCACGAGTGATTCAGGCGATCGCAAATCTCCAGTCGCACACTCCCCGACTCCTCGTTGCTGACTCTAAAAATCTAGCCGCCTATCGCCATGTCGGTGTTACCGCCGTCAAACCCAATTATCAAGAAGCGATGCGGTTATTAGGTATTCCTCACCCCATCCAAGATATCGCGTCTGTCGGTAACACACGCGGAGATCGCATTATGCTGTATGGAGAAGAAATTCTCGACATCACAGGTTCTCAAATCGCTGCTGTCACCCTTGATACCGAAGGTGCAGTCATCTTTGAACGCGGCAGCTTACCCTACCGCACCTATGCCAAGCCTACAGTTCACTCCCGCGCTACAGGTGCAGGCGACACATTTATCAGTGCCTTGACACTAACCCTTGCTGCGGGGGCAACGACATCCACTGCTGCTGAACTCGCATCTGCTGCCGCCGCCGTCATTGTCGCTAAAGAGGGAACCACAGCTTGTTCAGTTGATGAATTGCAGGCACACATCTCCTGTGGAGATAAGTACATCCCTGATGTGTCCATCTTGAATACTCGTCTTGAGTTGTACCGTCAGCAAGGACGCCGTATTGTCTTTACCAATGGCTGCTTTGATATCCTACACTGCGGTCACATTGCTTACCTTAACCGAGCCAAAGCTTTAGGAGATATCTTAGTTATCGGAGTGAATACCGATGACAGTATCCGCCACCTCAAAGGTTCGAGTCGTCCTATTAATACTTTAGGCGATCGCATCCAAGTTCTCGCTGCGTTGAGCTGCGTCGATTACATTACTGCCTTTGACGACGATACACCCTGTAACCTCGTCCGTGTCATCCATCCCGATGTCTTTGTCAAAGGCGGCGACTATACCCGCGACATGCTTCCAGAAGCACCAATCGTAGAGGAACTAGGAGGCATCGTGCAGAT
The DNA here is from genome assembly GCA_020216575.1 of Coleofasciculus sp. S288. Taxonomy (GTDB): domain Bacteria; phylum Cyanobacteriota; class Cyanobacteriia; order Cyanobacteriales; family Coleofasciculaceae; genus JAIUYC01. The sequence continues at coordinate 6,135 of JAIUYC010000223.1, forward strand.
TTTGCCCTACCTAGAAAACCGCTCTACTACCAGCATTATTGAACGCATTCAGGCTCTAGGGGAAAGATTCCCAGAATCTCAATGGAAAACAAACTCTACAAACTCTACCTCAAAACTCATAACTCATAACCCTCAATTCATAACCCCCAATTCATAGTAGGGGCGGGTTTACCGATATCTAAGCCCAAAACCCAGTTGTCGATAAACCCGCCCCTACAACTCATACCAAATTCGTATCTATAGCAGTTCTCAATCTAGTAAGGCACAGAGTTGCTAGTTTTGGGGCATAGGGCATAGGGCATAGTAAATGCAATTAGGGTGTACCTCACCCCTTGGAGAAACGCTACATAACCTCTTTTAATTTCCTCCCTGTTCTCTCCTCTGCGAACTCTGCGTCTCTGTGGTTCGTTCAAAAAATAGGCAATCGTATAGCCAGTCTAAATGATTTGTAAAACACCTCCCCCTTGTCTTCCTTGTCTCCCTTGTCTTCCTTGTCTCCCTTGTCTTCCTTGTCTCT
>JAIUYC010000224.1 GCA_020216575.1 Coleofasciculus sp. S288
CTTCTAAACTTCTCAAATCTTACTTTGACAGGTCGCTAGCGATCGCACTCCACGGTTCCAATTACCCCCTTGACAATCTGCCCCTCACCTCAACTTGTCACCGATGCTCTGGGGAGGTTGGGCGATCGCATAGAATCAAATGAGATGAGCGATCGCCCGTCAGTTCTCATGACCTCAGCCTACAACCGACACGTTATTGCAAAGGCTAGAAAGCTCCTCCTCTAGCTGGGCAAATGCAATTTCCTCCTGCCCCGAAACCCCCAAGCGACGAAGATTCACCGTACCGTTCGCTGCCTCGCGTTCCCCAACAATTGCAATCAGTGACACCCTCCGTTCCGAGAGTTCCCGAATCTTCTTAGAAATCGTGGCATCGTCTGCATGGAGTTCCGCCCTGATTCCCATCCGCTTGAGTCTTGCAAATACAGCTTCCGCCCAATCTGCCGACTTATTAGAAATCGAAGCGACAGCAACCTGAACTGGAGCTAACCAGAGCGGTAATGCGCCTTGATTCTCCAGCAAAATACCAATCCAGCGCTCAATGGAACCCAAAACAGCCTGATGTAGCATCACGGGTTGCTCCAACTTGCCCTCCGGATTGACGAAAGACAGCTCAAAAATTTGGGGGAAATTGAAGTCAACCTGAATCGTGCCGCACTGCCAAGAGCGTCCGAGGCTGTCTTCCAGACTCACCTCAATTTTGGGACTGTAAAAAGAGCCTTCACCAGGCGACAGTTCATAGGCGTATCCCAATTCCTGACACGCATTAATTAAAACCGCTTCTGCTTTATCCCAGAGGGCGTCAGAACCCATCCGTTGCTCGGGTCTGAGGGCAATTTGGATGGCAAACTTCTCGTAACCGAAGGCGGCATAAAGCTCTTTAACCATGTTGAGAAAGTTGCCAATCTCCTCTTGCAAGTCCGCTTCCCGGCAAAAGATATGGGCATCATCTTGGACGAACTGCCGCAAGCGCATACAGCCCGAAAGCGTACCTGACGGTTCGTTGCGATGCACAATTCCGAATTCCATCAAGCGCATGGGAATTTCCCGGTAACTTCGCTTGTGTGCTTTGTAAATGGCGATGTGAGCGGGACAGGACATCGGCTTCAAGGCGTAGTTTAGGTTAACAACCTCTGAATCAGCGCTTTGAGCTTCCCCATCAACCGAGTTATCCGGTTGCAGACTGCCGACGACAAACATATTGTTACCGAACTTGCCCCAGTGTCCTGATTTCTCCCACAACGAACGGCTCAAGGCTATGGGCGATCGCACTTCCTCAAACCCGTGAGATTGATACACTTGTCGCATAAACTCTTCAATCGTCCGGAATACCCTCAACCCCATAGGATGCCAGAAGATCATGCCGGGACTGTGTTCTTCAAAATGAAATAAATCCATTGCTTTTGCGATCGCTCGATGATCGTACATTGTTGTCCTCCTGTTGATATGTACTAAAAAACCCCCTCCAAGGATTGCCTGGAGGGGGAAACGTTGAGTATTGCTTGCCATGACGAATTACATCACGTCCCTCCAGGCGCGTGTGCGGTGGTGGTGGTAGTGGTAGTAGTCATCAAGTCAGCGCAAAGAATCATCTGTGTTCTTGTGTTCGTGCGGTTTTTGCTTTTACTTATAGGGTTTGCCAGCCATTAAAAACCCCTCCGAAGCATTGCTTGGAGGGGTGAACCGATTTCTGGTTTCTTTCGGCAAGCCAGCTCGTCTTCACAACCCTCCTAAACGGGTAGTCAGGGGAGTTCCGGTAGTGATTGTCAGACGGAGCTTGAGTGCCATTGCTTGTTAAAAATACTTACTAAACCAACATCTCGAATGGTATAAGACCATTTAAGCAACTCTATAGGGTTTGTCAAGTCACTACCCCAGCTTTCTCACTTGCGATCGTGCTGATGCCTACGTGTAGATATTGTTATTTCATCGTTTTCGCTTTTTCGGAATCTAGACTTGGGAAACCGAGATCGCGCTTACTTTTGGATTCCGGTTAAACAAGATTCGCGGTTTCAAGAGTATCTTCAACAACAAGCAGAGCGATCGCAACTCTCCCGGTGTATCCTTTCGCTTCCACTGCCCCGGACGGCAAAATAACATTTCCACCAGGCACCGTTCCTGGGAAAGTGATAAAGGCTCAAAAATTACCCGCACGCAAGGAAACTCATTACTCATTCCCGTGTCAGTAATTTGCCCTGCGACTGTTATCTCCTCTTCTAGAATTTCTATCGTCACCGGCAGTCTATCTCCTGAAGCCAGTACAGGAAGTCCCGCCTGCGTCAAATTGATATCAGCACCCGTTTCAGAAATCCTTGTCGTCACGCCCCAAAACGTCTGTCCTGCCACATCTAAGCGCACCAACCGCCGCAAGCTAAACCATTCATACACGTCAGGCTTGGGGACATCCAGCAAGATCAACAAAGCAACACCTATCATGAGTAGGTTGTAACCACTCCAAATCCAACCCAAACCAATGCCTTTAATCTTCTGTGCTACTGTTACAGGTACAGTTGCCGCCCATGCCCCTTTCATCATGCACAAGCCCAAATTCCACCACAAGCTTAAGGCAGTGAAGATAAACAAAAGAATGAGAGGCCAAGCCAATCCCCAGTTGAAATAAAAGCGATCGCTGCGCGTTCCCTTTGGCGTTACTTTAAACCCTTTCGAGAACGGATTTAACATGACTTGAATCACCGTCAGCGCGAGGGGAAACGCTAGAACTAATGTGTAAATATTTGCCAGTAAAGCTGAACGAGAACGGTAGTTCAACCAAGCAAAGACCGTTAGTTGTACCAGATAGTAAGGTAGGAAAAAATACATGACTTCGGCAGCCGTTGCTCGCAAGGGAATAACGCCTAAAAATGAATAGGCTAACGGCATGAGGAGAAATCCCACAGTGGATAGACTCGTAAACCAATGTAGCAATCCTTCCAAGTGGGCTAATCGTTGTAAAGGCCGCAGTCCCGGAATGGTTAGCGGATTAGCCTGAATAAAAAAGGCTTGTAACGTTCCTCTCGCCCAACGCAATCGCTGTACGGCATGAGCGGCGATATTTTCCGCTGCTAAACCCGCACTCAATTTTTCATCGAGATAAACTAAGCGATACCCTTTGGCTGATAAACGAATCCCCGTAAAATAGTCTTCGCTCAAGGAATCTGTAACGAATCCCCCAACTGTGTCAAGTGCGGTGCGCCTCACTACAAACGACGTTCCTGAACAGATGACGCTGCCAGCACCATCGCGAATGGGCTGAATTTGTCGGTAAAATACCTCTTCTTCGGGCGTCAGCACATCTTCCAAGCCCAAGTTGCGGGCAATGGGGTCAGTGTTATAAAAGCTTTGAGGGGTTTGAACCAGGGCGACAGTTTCATCTTGAAAAAAGCCCACGGTGCGAATTAAAAAGTTTTTTGTTGGGACAAAATCGGCATCAAAGACAACGATGAAGTCGCTGTTCGTTTTTGCGATCGCGTGCTTCAAATTTCCCGCTTTGGCATAGCGATTATCAGGGCGCGTCAAATACTCACACCTCAATTCCGCTGCCAGTGCTTCCATTTCTGGACGCCTGGTGTCATCGAGCAAATAGATTTTTTTATTCGGATAATCAATAGCTTGACAGCCAATTATGGTGCGGCGTAGGATAAACGCTGGTTCATCATAAGTAGGGATAAAAATATCAACCGATGGCTGAAAACTACCCTCACTAATTTGAACAGATAGCTGGTCAGCCTCGCGAGAGCGATTCTTCATTCTGAGCATTAAAAATAACTGGATGGTGCTGCTGGCAATCATCAGCATTTCCAGGAAAAATAACCCTAGGCTAAAGAAGCCATTCAGGGGGTCGCTTACATTCAGGGTAGAAAGCGATCGCCACAGAACATAACGCCCCGTCAATGCTAATAGGATCGAAACGACTAACGTCCGTGACCAAGTTCGAGGCTGGGGAGAGACTTTTGTAATCGCGATCGCAACCAAAAACAGTACCACAGTAGGTGCAATCAAGTATTCTCCCATCACCATCGGTACTTCTATCCACATAGGAGGGTTATCTTGGATAACCTGAAGTTGATTAAAAATTTGCTCAATTTGCCCAACTCCGGCGAACCAGGCGGTAACAATTCCGCCAGCTAAGACAACAATACCTAGCATGAATAGCGTTGCTAATCGCGGTTGCACACCTCTCTTACGGTTACCACTATCCAGGGCTTGGCTGCCAAGATTTGAAGTTGTCATAGTTTTGAGGGTTAATCTATCTGCGATCTAGTCGAGTTCTTGCAAACATCCAATTTTGCTGTCTAGCCGGGGTACTTATTGCTCTTGTCTTTGTTTTGTATTTATGCAAGAATTCTAACCTGTGAGACAATTAGGGATGCAGTTAGAGTCTATTGATTAAACTCTGTTAAAATCCCCTACACCTTCAAGCTTCACTTTATCAATCAGAGCTGTAGATAGAATTAGACTTCAAGCAACTTCATTTCACCACATTACACCCTATTTATTTGCTCCTAATTTTTGATTGCTTATTAAAACTTAATATAGCAGAGTTTAAAAAACAGCGCAGGAATGACCATCTCTTTCAACTCTCAAGAAACACATCTAAATTCTGGGTAAGGGCGGGTTTTGTTTAAATGTTATCGGTTATACCCAAATTTTTGGGCTAAACCCGCCTCTACAAGCCCTCTCAGTGTATTTCTTCCAATAGCTATAGGGGCATCGACAAGGTCATGCCCCTACGAAAAGTATTTGGGATGAGACTATCGAGTGCTGGCGTTGCTCCCCCCGCCGAGTGAGGCATAACCAAAGGTTGCGTTAGCCATACGACACCAGATAACGACGGATTTAAAATCAGCCAAATCGATGGCATCAGGAATTGGGTAGCGCTGAGTACCGCTAAACTTTTGCAGCTTCCCCAGATTCACGTAACTACCTGGATTCTCATACGTCATGGGCGCTGTTTGAGCAGTATCCAAAAGAACATGCAGATCCGGACCCTGTTCGCTTGTGCTAAAAGCCGAATCAAACTCCAAATAGCGATGTCCATTCTCTGTAACGATGCGAGCCATGCCAGTAGTGGGTTTTTCCGCTGTCACAAAAGTGCCAGACATAGTGGCAGCAGGTCTAGTTTGTGCTACAGCAGCATTAGAAGATGGATTTGCTGACACTCCTACTGTAATGCCTGAAAACGGCAGAACAGAGACAAAAACAGAAGTAACGCCCAGTAGTACAAATTGGTTCAGTTTCATCAATCCAACTCCTTGAGGCAACAGTGGCTATGTTGAGGTGTAAGTTTCTGCATCAGACACTCATGATTTTGACTCAACTAATCGAGAGAAAGATGATTTTTATCTGAGAGTTAGGTTCAAAAGGCTGAGATTTTCCTGAGAAATTTCACAAAGATAATAGAGTCTGAGGGCGAGATAACCATCTCATAATGTAATTCGCACATTTCTAGCTTGAAACTAGAAACTAGATGCGGCAAGGATTACTCAAACTTCTCACCACTGAGGATGAAAATTGGATCTACTGCGGCAAAGGTTTGATGAGTACCCCGCGTCTCCAGGCGATTGACGGCAGATTGAACAACCTCAATGTTACGGGCATGTAACTCTGCAAAACCTTCAGAGAGGGCATAGAGACTTTCTAGATTACTCGCAGTGACAACAACTCGTCCTTGGGGTTGCAAGTAGTGCCAAACTTTTTTGAGGATTTCTTTAATGGGGCGTCCGCCTTCGATGCAGACGCGGTGAGGTTTGCCAGTCAGTTCTTTGAGACATTCTGGTGCATTTCCCTCAATCACTTCAACATTGCGGACACCGAAGCGATCGCAATTGCGTCGAATCAGGTTAGCCACTTCCTCATCTCGTTCGATCGCAATAATCTGACCCTTAGGACAAAGCAATCCCGTTTCGACCGGAATTGTGCCAGTCCCCGCCCCGATATCCCATAACAGGGAGTCGGGTTTAAGCCGTAATGCGGAAATCAAGAGCAGTCGCACTTCTCTTTTACTCAGAGGAATGCCGGGTAACCGTTCAAATAGGTCATCCGGGATACCAGGACTAACGTAAGGCCAGAGTTTGGAAGACATTTGGAGACTCGGACATCAAAGCAGGGCTTTTCCTTAGATTAGCCCACGTTTTATGAGGTGGTAGGTAATAGGTGGTAGGTGGCAGGGAAGAGTGATTTTTATCGAAGATGACAAGGGGACGCGGGGACGCGGGGACGCGGGGACGCGGAGCGGAAAGCTTCAATCGTCTGAATACTCTCTCCCCATCTCCCCATCTCCCCATCTCCCCATCTCCCCATCTCCGCGTCTCCGTGTCCTTGAAGTTTCTTTGTGAGAGTAGCTTACAGGACAACTTTTAGGGTCTTGAAACTGAGGTCACTGCAACCTGTGATGTTACCTCCTAAAGTCAGAATGTGTTGCAGGGATTTAATAGCAGCGGGGTTGATTATTTCTCCAGGCATTAAGACAGGAATACCGGGTGGATAGGGGCAAACCAATTCAGCACTAATCCGATTTACACTTTGGTCTACCGGAAGCGTTTCTGTTTGGGCAAAGAAAGCCTTGCGAGGAGAAAGGGAAGGGCAGATAATTGATGAGGAAGGATGAATTAAAAAAAATTGGGATTTCCACCGTTGGAATACTTCCGGTATGG
>JAIUYC010000225.1 GCA_020216575.1 Coleofasciculus sp. S288
TCACTGAAAGCCTCCATATGGAAAAGCAATAAAGCTTGTTCAAAGTCTTGCTTCGTCGCTAACTTGCCGTCTCGGATTTCAGGGCGATCGGCGTCGAATATTTCATAGACACTTACCGCTGCTGTTTTTCCCCTAACCTGAACTCGATCAATCAGGCGAAATGCATAGTGATTGGCATCTTGTAATTGTGAAAATGTGTGATGAGAAATGAGCAACGGCACTTTATAATATTTAGTCATCTCTTCAAGACGAGACGCTAAGTTGACAGCATCACTAATAACGGTGCTGTCCATGCGGAACGTTCCACCGACTGTGCCTAACATCAGAGACCCCGTATTGATACCAATGCCAATTTTAATCGGCGCATAACTTGATTTAAGGCGATGTTGATTGTATTCAGTTAGGGTTTGTAGCATTGCAATTCCTGCTTTGACAGCATCATCTGCCCCACCACTAAACAGCGCCATAATCTCATCGCCAATATATTTATCAATAAAGCCGTTATTTCTGATAACAGCAGGCTCCATGCGGCTCAAATAGGCATTGAGGAATTTAAAATTATCTTCAGGTGTCATGCTTTCCGACAAGCTAGTGAAGTCGCGAATGTCAGAAAAGAGAATTGACATCTCTTTTTGCACCTGATCGCCTAATTTGACATCAACAATACTTTTCTTGTTCAAAAACTGTAGAAATTGACGAGGAACAAACCGTTCGTAAGCCTGGTTGAGGACATAGAGTTTATAGGTAAACTTTTTGCGTTCGACTTCTGCCCGTTTCCGTTGGCTGATGTCTTGAAAGGCAACGATCGCATATTCCACGTTACCCTTGTCATCAAAGATGGGCGTTCCCCAACTCTCTACCGGGATAATCGTGTCGCCTCGGCGAATTTCTAGATCATCAGCACTCGCGATTTCGCCCCTCAAAGCCTTTGCTCCAGGCAGTTCAGGGTTGGGGTACACTTCATCAGTTCCAGCTTTGTAAATTTGATACGCCTCGGCAAACTCATCGGCTGAGGCTAACAGGACACGTCCTTGAGAAAGTAACTGCCGTGCCTTTTGATTGCCATAGTAGGATTTACCACTGGCATCTAGGATGGCTACACCCACGGGTAGGGCATCCAAACATTTAATGAGCTGCCTCTCAATTTTACGGCTTTTGCGCTCCGCTGCCTCTGCCTTGTCATACAAGAGTTCTTCAACCGTATCGCCATGTTGTGTGGTTGTTTCCAGGAGGATTTCTAGGTCAGCCTTTTCGCTGTTTACAATGGTCAAAAGAGACTGAAGTTCCACTGCCAAAGCTTGGAGAGCCGCTTCGGCACGCCGACGATTCACAATTTCGGCTTGGAGTTGTTGGTTGGAGGAGTGCAACTGGGCTTCAACCATATCAGCATGGAGCGTGGTTGTCTCTAGCAAGATTTCCAAATCAGCCTTGTCTCGCTTTAAGTTTTCCACTTCCCGACGCAGGGTGGCGATTTTCCGAAGAAGCTGTTCTGCTGATAGGTGTTGTGCCTGCATTGCTTTAAGATTTTTATCTTGACAAAAACTACATCGTGTGAACATCCCCGTAGATTCACGCACCTTATCGAGTTACTAGTGGAGGAAGGCAGAAGGCTCCAGGGCAGAGGGCTTTTATGAAAGAACGCTTGTACAGTAAGCTTTTTCAACTAGATACTTATTTCCGCCATGCTGCACTAGTCCAATTCCAGTTTTAAAGAAGGCATCAGTCGCTGCAAGTTCTTTAACGATTTTCCCTGCCAGGGAATCGTCTTAGAGCCTTTGACTACCATCTCAATCGTCTTTTTTTGGCGCACCTTGATTACAAACTTCGAGAGGACGTTTATCCCCGAACTGTTAAGGAACTCGAGTTCCCGCAAGTTCAGTGTGATGGTTGGTGGTTCTTGCTCGGCCAAATCGTCCAATAACTGCACAATGGGTGCGTACTCATCTATCCCATTGAGCCGCAGTGAACCCCGACAGCTCACTGTTTCAGTAACTGGGTCATAGCAGATGCTGTAATCTTCGCTCTGAATTTTCATCATCCCATAGCTCTTTGGATCGTTTCAGTAGGCTAGGTAGCTTATACAGTCAACTGCACCATTGTGGTCACAGTAGTCACCTCTGGGTTCTTTTGAACGCTCTCGAACTTCCAACCTAGCTTTGCCTGATAATCATTGATCATAGCCAGCAAGCCTAACCCAGATTGTCGTTCGCTCTCGGATTCGGCATTTCTTTCAAGATTACGAATATACAACTCGCTAGGGTCAGATGTCGTTAATTCCTCAATGAATGCTTGGAACTTTGCGATCGCTCCGGGTGTCACACTATTTGTAGCCAGGAATACAAGACCGTAACTGTGTAGTTGCAGCCGAACGCTGATAGGATACCGCGATGACGGGTCATTAAACTTCATAGCATTCTCTAGCAGCTCATTGGCAATAAAACTAACCGCACTCTTGACCTCGGCTTGAATATTGATGTCAGTCGTAGCTGTGTCACTGCCCGGAAAGAATGTTGCAAAGTAATCTGCCATAAAATCAGCGGACAAACCATTGGTTCGCCAGCGCTGCTGGACTGGAACTGAGCTAGGTGAAAACACAATTGTCAAGTACTCTTGAGTGGCAGGCAACTCCTGACTGAAGTCTCCGAATATCCGAACCATATCGATTTTGTCAGTTGTTAGTTGTCAGTTGTTAGTTGTTAGTTGTCAGTTGTCAGTTGTCAGTTGTTAGTTGTTAGTTGTTAGTTGTCAGTTGTCAGTTGTTAGTTGTCAATGACCCATGACCCATGGCTATTTCTGTTTAATCACTACCAACGTGATGTCGTCGTAAACTGTTTGCTCCCCGATGTGCTGCTGTAGGTCATCAATGACAGCTTGCTTGATTTCACTAGCAGGGTGTTGCCAGTGCTGTCTGACGACTTCGCACAGCCGCTCGACACTGTATTGCACCCCATTCATATTTTCGGCTTCGGTAATCCCATCGGTGTAGAGGACTACGATATCCCCTGGATTCAACTGCACCCTCGTTTCCGCCACAAAATCGGCAATGTCTTCTTCTAGTCCCAACGGGAAGCCTAAATCAATCGTGTCAATCCGCTCGATGATGCCGCCAGAGCGCACGATCACAATCTCTTCATGTTGCCCGCTTAACCGCAGTTGCCCCGATTGGTAGTCTAGCAAGGACAGGGTCAGGTTTTTATCAGAATTCATCCGCTTCACATTTTCGTAAATCGTTCGGTTGAGTACCTCCAAAAATTTCTTAGAATCCGTTTGTTCAGATGCCAGCAGCGTCCGCACGGCGGTTTGCACCATAATGGTCAATACACCACTTTCCAAGCCATGTCCGGTAACGTCGCCGATGCTGATTTTGACATGACCGTTGTGCTTGAGTACGTCATAGTAGTCGCCGCCTACTTCATCAGCAGGTTTCATGAACCCTGCAATATCTAGCCCGGTAATGGACTCCAGTTCTTGTTGTTTTGGTAAGAGCATCTGTTGCAAGCGGCGCGTCACCTCCAACTCTGCACTCATCCGAAGATTTTCAGCTTTCAGGCGCTCGTTGAGACTGGTAATTTCTTCGTTAGCTGCCCTGAGTTCGAGGGTTCGTTGCTCGACACGCTGTTCTAGTTCTTCGTTTGCCTGTTCTAAAGCGGTAAAGGACTCGCGCAACTGAGCGGCCATGTAGTTAAATGAGTCAGCTAGAACGACGAGTTCCTGAACGCCTTCTGCTGTTACACTTGGGTTGGATTCACTCTTGGCAAAGTCTGCTGATTCGGCTTGTTTAGCGATCGCTTTCGATGCTTCGCTCAACCGTAGAAGGGGTCGAGTAATCAAACGAGCCGTCAAAATTCCCAATACGGTTGCCAAAACTAAAGCGGCCAGACACAGCAGAATCGTCTGGCGGGTGTTGGCATTGATGGTTTCCATAAAATCGGCTTCTGGAATCACCACCACCAATAGCCAATTTAGACCCCGTCCATCCCGCAACGGTGTTAACTGAACGAATTGACGCTTGCCGTTGAGGCTAGAGGTGAATTGCTGATTCCCCTCAATCTGAGCGAGATTGCCAAACCGCTCTTGGAGATGCTGCACTGTGTCTCGAATTAAGGGATTGCTGCTATGGGTTGCCTTGATCCGTTCCCGCTTTCCTTCTTTAGTCGTGACAAAGGGTAACTCGCTGGCGGAACTAGCGACAATTTTTCCGGAGCGTTCAATGATAAAGGCTTGTCCTGACTTACTAATATTCAAGTTGCGGAGAAATTGGCTGATTTGCGACAAGGTAAAATCAATAGCCAGCACACCCCGAAGAACCCCGTTGTCGTTGTAGATGGGAACAGCCGATGTAATACCGAGATCGGATGAGGCAGCAAACACGTAAATTGGAGACCATGTCGATGTACCTGCCTTGACAGCAGCCTCATACCAAGGTCGAGTGCGAGGATCGAATTGATCGGTTTTGATTAACTCAGCCCGATTCCCCTGGTTATCCAAACGATAAATCTTCCGTAGTGGAGCGGTGGATTCGTCTCGAATGTGAACAACATCCTGCTCTGCTTTCTTAACGTAGATGAAATTTCCCTCTTGGTTCCCGTAATACAGGATAGACACGGAATCACTGAGTTGCACCTGATGCCAGAAATAGCGCTCGACGGCCGGAAAATCTTCTAGGTTTAACTTCTCAGCCCGCATAGCCGCCACATTCATCTGCAAGAATGAGTGGGGAACGTCGGTAAAGTGTTGGACATGCTCTTCGATGCGAGCCGTAACTTCTCGGCTCAACTTGGTAGATAGGTCATTGACGGCTTTTTGTCCGTTGCGTAATGAGAGCCATCCCGTCAACCCCACGGCGGCAAAAATTTCGAGAACGAAGGGTATCACGAGGAGAAGACGCAGTGATACTTTTCTAGACACCCTAGAGACTGAGCGACTTGAAGATTGGCTTAACATTAAGGCGATCGCGTTTTAACGACTAACAGAATCCTTCAGTGAGGTTAGTAGTTAGTAGTTAGTGGTTAGTGGGAATCAAGAAGAGCATTCAATGCAAGAATTCAATAGTCCCCTACTCGCTTGACTTTCTACTACCTACTAACCCTAGTGGTGACTTTCCTCCTCACCCTGCATAGAAGGCTAAGGCTTCAAGAGTCACCGGAGCGTGAAATGCACCCTTAGTATCAATGGCAGCCTGCCTGATTTTCAGAGCCGACGGCTGCTAGTTTTGACTTAACTACCTCAATAAGCCGCTCTATTCCGTATTCAGTTTCAACCCGCTCGACCCATATCTGATGAGTTTGCCCTGTAGAAAACGGGATACACCTTTATTCCATCGACTGATTGATAGTGTTCTAGAACCTCCGTTGAACAACCTATTTGACAAAGGAGCCAAAAGGTGAAATCAGCGTTTACGGAGGGAGCGATCGCACGGGTGAAGCTCAGGCGATATCTAAAGGCTTGTCCGGTTATCCCACATTGTCATTACTGGGGAACCAATAGACAATGGAGGTAATCAAGGCTATAGTTGTCCATCGTCTGTTTGGATACAGATGAGATAACCTGTGATTAGATTAAATCCTAACTTGAATAGAGTAAGTAACAAGTTGTGATGAATGCTTTATTGCCTCGGATTTTGAAGGCAGCTTACCGTAAAGAGCCAATTTCTAGTTTTATCATCATTGTTGGAGCGGTGGATGCCGTGATTGGTGGCGTCGGAGAGCGCTGGACATTACTCACATTCGGACTGCTCATGGTGATGCTAGCTGTGGCAATCCGGTGGTGGCAAAGTCAACGTCGAGAAACTGAATTAGCCGAACAGCCCGTAACCCATTTTCTCCCCCCCAATTCGTCGCGTCCGGCATTACCCATGCTGAGTGCAACGAAGCGTCAGCCGCCTCATCGGTAAGTGGGGGATGCTCTAACCGATACTCGTTCTACATCGCGCCGGATGGCATGGCGCTATCCTAACGCGATCGCTTAACCTTGCTGCAACCAAACAAAAATGAGCACTTCTGCTCTCGATCAATCGCTTAAAATTGGCGAAGTTGCCAGCCAGAGCGGCTTGCCAGTGAAAACCATTCGCTACTACGATGAGCTTGGCCTTCTCGTTCCAACAACAAGGCGCTCCGAATCTGGCTATCGTTTATTCAGTAGTGAGGTACTAAATCGGCTAGCCTTTATTAAGCGGGCGCAGTCTCTCGGACTCAGCCTCAGCGAGATTCAAGAACTCCTAGAAATCCACGACTCCGGCCAGTTGCCTTGTGATGCCCTCAAGCAGCATTTGCTCCTCAAAATTGAGGCAATTACGGAACAAATTCAATCGCTAGAAATTCTTAAATCTGAGCTAATCGGCTTACTCTCTGGCTGGCAAGAACAACCGCCTCGCGATCGCATTGCCAAGACAATTTGCCCGAACATTCAACCGGAAACCAGGGAGTAGAAACGCGGATGCCGTGTCTCATGGAAATGGGTGCTTGTGCTGCTACTCATGCTCTAGAAACAGTGAATTTATGAAAAATTTTGCTCCTAGCTATTGCAAATTTGGTAAGAAAATTCATAAGGCAAGCGCATCGACGGGTGCTAAATGATCGCCGAGGCTACGAACGAATTGAGCGTTTCTCCAAGCCTGAGCGGATGACAGGACTTCA
>JAIUYC010000226.1 GCA_020216575.1 Coleofasciculus sp. S288
GCTAATCCACCCAGCAGCGATGACAGCAGAGCTTTTTCAGCTGTGCGAGGGGAGACACCCCACCGGTGCGAACCCAACAAAACTACCCCAAAACATCGGTCTTTGCAGCGCAATGGGAACAATAGCGTACCCTGAACCTCAAAGTCTTGAGCAGCGCGACGCCATTCTCCAGCCCTAGGTTCTTGCCGCAAATCGGGAATGCCTACAGGTCGCTGCTGAATGACCACCTGTTCTAGCAAGTCGCCTGGATTGAGGTCGAACCACTGGTTGAGAAACGTTGTGTCACCGGTTGGGGTGCTACCTCCTTTGCCGCACAACCGATGTTCTAAGCGATCATAAAGACCAATCCAAATTAGGCGATAGTTCAACTCGGTCTTGAGGTAATCGAGAGTTGTCTCAATCAGAACGTCAGCATTCTCCTCTTCCCGCAACGTCTGAAGGACTCGTCCCAAAGCAACGAGTTGGTTTTCGCTGTTGGGCTGTAGATGTTGCTGATTCATAATAATCAAACCCTTCAGGCAGGAGAGTTACGAGTGATAAAGATAAACCATCGTTAGAGGGATAGGTGCGATAGGGGGACACTTTTGGTGACGCCAAGAGATTCTGCTGAAGAACTCTCCGCGTCTGAGAACTCCACATCAATCGACTTACCCTGTCTTGAAAATAAGACAGAAGGCTCCAGGGCAGATGGCAGAAGGAATAAGGATTTTCATCCATTCCTTGTGAGCCATAGCTCATGATGTCTAACTGTTAGATGCGCCCTGGGTGATGAATGATAGTGTAGCGGTAGCGACGTAAGTAGCGTCTGAGTTACAAGTTGAAGAGTCGAAATCTTTTAACTTATCATTCCTAACTTTTAACTCATAAATTTCTGCCGTATGGATATTTATCAAACTTCTATTCGTCCGCTTCTGTTCAAGGCAGACCCGGAGTGGTTGCACCATCAAACGTTACGGTTGTTAGGATGGCTGGATTCAACCCACTGGCTTCACACTCGATTGCAGTCCTCGTTTTGCCTGAGCGATGCTCGACTGGAGCAAACGCTATGGGGGGTGAACTTCCCCAATCCTATTGGTCTAGCCGCTGGGTTTGATAAGGATGGCGCAGGCACAAGAATTTGGGGGGCAGTCGGCTTTGGCTTTGCTGAACTGGGTACAGTGACCTATAAGGCGCAACCTGGAAACCCTCGTCCCCGCCTGTTTCGCTTGCTTGAAGACAAAGCTATTTTGAACCGCATGGGATTTAATAATAGCGGGGCTGAAGCCCTAGCAAATCGGTTGTCGCAGGTGAGTAGCCAAGGGCTAGTAGTCACCCCCCCTCGGCAAGGGGAGGCAAAAGAGGGATCGGACAACAAACAACTGACAACTGACAAAATACCAATCGGCATCAATCTGGGTAAATCTAAAGTAACACCCCTCGAAGAAGCTGCGGCTGATTACTTGGGAAGTTTTCGCTTGCTGAAGGATTTAGGGGATTACTTTGTGGTTAATGTCAGTTCACCGAATACACCGGGATTGCGATCGCTCCAGGATGCCGCTCAACTTGCTGGGATCGTAGAGGCACTGCAACAAGAAAATGATGCACGAAAGCCCATTTTAGTCAAGATTGCGCCTGATTTGGAGTGGGATGCGATCGCGGATGTGATCAACCTTGCCCAAACGTATCAACTAGCCGGAATTGTTGCCACCAACACCACAATCCGTCGAGACAATCTTAAAACTCAGCATATTCAAGCAACCGGAAAACCCGTGAGTGAAGAAGCGGGTGGGATTAGTGGAGTACCACTGCGCCAACGTTCCACCGAGGTAATTCGCTTTATCTATCAGCAAACTCAAGGCCAGCTACCCATTATTGGGGTTGGGGGTATCTTTACGGCGGAGGATGCCTGGGAAAAAATTACAGCTGGGGCGAGTCTGATTCAGGTTTACACGGGCTTGGTTTATGAAGGGCCGTGGATGGTGCGGCGAATTCTGGAGGGGTTGCTGCACAAATTGGAGGAACGGGGATTGTTTTCGATTGCTGAGGCAGTAGGCAGAGAAGAGTGACATCTTCCTCGGCTAAATCAACTCTCTATTAGTTAAGAGTACAGAAAAGGCTGAAGTCGAAAAAATACTTTCTACTCGTACCCATAAATGCCATAGCTGTGGTTTTGTCTTGGATAGAGATTGGAACGCTGCTTTAAACATACTCAAGCTCGCATTAAGTACTGTGGGACACACAGGAAATAACGTCTCTGGAGAGAACGACCTCTGCTTGAGTGAGGAGACTCCTTCAAGTAAGCCGACTCGAAGAAAGAGAAAACCCAAGCAGTGATGTTTGGAATCCCCATACGTAGCTCTCTGCGGAGTGTGGGGAGGATGTCAAATTGCAATCATTTCTTCCTCAGGCAATCGTGACGCTGCTATCCTAACGACAGCTTCAATGTTCATAAAGAACCCTCGAAGGTTTGTCACAACTGCTCAAATGTTCTTTATGGATGCTTCAATGTTCATAAGGAACCCTCGAAGGTTTGTCACAACCGCTCGAATGTTCCTTATGGATGCTTCAACGTTAGTAACAACAGCTCGAGCAATCACAACAACAGCTTAAATGGTGGTAACGGCAGCTTCAACGTTTCTTATAAAGGCTTGAGTGTTGGTAACAAGAGTTTGAATGGTAGTAACGACACCTTTTGCATTCTAGGTGAAGGGACAAACGATCGCTCAGTTGGGGTACACCATAGGGTAGGGGCTACCGCCTCACATAACTATAATCAGGGGAAAGGAACAGTGATTTATCTTGACTCAGCATTAGTTACCGAAGCTCAGGTAGTCGAAAAACTGGGATGGGTTAAGGGCATTACGACGAATCCGACGCTGTTGGCAAAAAGCGATTTGCCGCCAGAGACGACACTGCAACAACTGGCTCAGATTAGCCCGGGTGAGCTTTATTATCAACTTACGGCTTCTGACTTTGACGGAATGGTAGCAGAAGGGCGAAAGGCGTTTGAGATTATCGGTGAAAAAACCGTCCTCAAGGTGCCTGCCACGTCAGTTGGGTTTCAGGTAGTGGCATTCCTGTCGCGAGAAATTCCCTGCGCGATGACAGCAATTTACAGTGCGGCACAAGCAGCCGTGTCACGAGAGGCAGGGGCAAACTATGCGATCGCATACGTCAATCGTGCTACCCGCTTATTAGGTGATGGTTTGGCATTAGTGCAGGATATGGCAAGCGTTTTGAAGGGCAGTAATACTGAGATTTTGGCAGCAAGTCTCAAATCACCCGAAGAGGCAGCAGCGGCACTGCAAGCAGGGGCGCATCATCTCACTCTGCCTTTGAGCATATTGCAGGCGATGACTACTCATCAGTTATCCCAGCAAACGGTTGAAGAGTTTAATAAAACTGGGCGTGGGCTTTTGGGATGAAATAGTGTTTTGGCTTTGGAACAAAACCTATCTTCCCAAGATTGGCAAACCATTAGCCCCCGTACAGGTTGATTTCGGAGGTGACTCGGATGCTAGTCAAGAATATCGAAATCTCAGAAGACCAAATAACCGATTTCTGTCAGCGCTGGAACATCATAGAATTAGCCTTATTTGGTTCAGTGCTGCGGGATGACTTTCGTCCAGACAGTGACATCGATTTACTGGTGAATTTAGCTCCAGATTCTCATTGGACTCTGTCTAAAATGATTCGCATGCAGGAGGAATTAGAAGCCTTGTTCGGGCGAAAGGTCGATTTGGTAAGCAAACAAACTATTGAGACAAGCAGAAACTATCTCCGTCGTAAAGCTATCCTTAGCTCAGCTAAGGTAATTTATGCCTCCTCGTGATCTCCATTACCTGCTGGATATTCTCATATCAGCCAGACTAGCTTTGAACTATGTATCTGGGAAAACTTGGATAGAATTTCTGGCGGATATCCAATTTCAAGATTCTGTAATTCGACGAGTTGAGATTATTGGAGAGGCAGCCAGACGACTTTCTGAAGAAACTCGCATATCACTGTCCCAAATTCCTTGGAGTGACATGATTGGGATGCGTAACATCATGATCCACAATTACGACCAAGTAAATTTAGAAGTTGTTTGGAATGTAGTCCAGACCGATTTGCCGTCATTGATTGCGGAACTGGAAAAGATTATTCCTCCAGAGGAGGAAATAGATAGTTAAAGGCGAGCGATCGCTTAATTTAGAGGCCATTCCGATGATTTTTATCAACCCCAAAACAGACTTTGCATTCAAAAAAATCTTTGGTTCTGAGCAAAGTAAGGATATTCTGATCAGCTTCTTAAATTCCATCCTCTACGAAGCTCGTCCCGTCATCGAAGATTTAGAAATTCTCAATCCCTATCTAGCTCCCAGGATACGCGGCATCAAAGATACTTATTTAGATGTTAAAGCGAAGATAACTGGAAACAAAACAGTTATTATCGAGATGCAAGTCTTGAATGTTGAGGGATTTGAGAAGCGGATTTTGTACAACGCCGCTAAAGCCTATTCTATTCAGCTTGATTCTGGAGAAGATTATACGCTGTTGAATCCGGTGATTGCTTTGACAATTACAGATTTTGAAATGTTTGAAAATCTAGATAGGGTGATTTCGCGCTTTGTTTTAAAAGAAAAGGATTTTCTGATTGATTATCCAATTTATGATATTGAACTAGTCTTTGTTGAACTCCCAAAATTTACCAAAGAACTGGATGAGTTAGAAACAATAACGGATAAGTGGCTCTATTTTCTCAAGAGTGCCAGGAGATTGGAGAGTGTGCCGGAGAAAATGGGAGAAGTGCCAGAAATTCGGAAAGCCTTTGAAGTGGCAAACCAAGCTAATCTAAGCCGTGAAGAATTAGAAGACTTAGAGAGACGGGAAATTTATATCCATGACCAGCGGAATGCGATTAAAAGAGCTGTCCGAGAAGGTAGGGAACAAGGCATTAGAGAAGGGAAGGAACAAGGGAGTAGAGAATCTCAATTGGAAATTGCCAAGCGGCTTCTTGGAGTATTAGATGAAGAAATGATTAGTCAAACTACTGGACTAAGCCTTGAGGAAATTGAACGGTTGAAGCAGGAGTAACACTACCAATCGTGGGTTTTGGACTATTGAATGGCTATTTCTCGGTTTAGGACTTTCCCAATAAAAAATATCCTTGTAGGGGCGGGTTGAGCCAATAAATTAGCGGTACGATCCATTAACTAAACTACAAAACTCGCCCTTAACAATTCCAGTAGCAATTTTAGAGCGATCGCATTCTCAGCCGTCATGGCTGATGGGATTCTATCGATCTCTGTGGGAGGATGGCAAGATGTGGAAATGAGCAAATTGTCTATAACCTTGAAGCGATGGATTCGTCACCCCACTTTGCTAACGCTTACAGAGGCGCAGTGTTTCTTAAGTTTTTTCGTAGCAGCGCTCGTCCTTTGGGGCATTTGTCTAGGAAACGTACCCTTGCGCGACTGGGCCGAGGGAACTGGCGCCCTCGTTGCTCGAGGAATTTACCGCACGGGCAACTGGCTTTATCCAACGCTTCAGGGAGAACCCTATCTCCTGAAACCGCCTTTGATGGATTGGTGGATTGCTTTAAGCTACCGCGTTGGAGGCGTCCATGAGTTCACTACACGCCTGCCCGGTGCGTTCTTTAGTGCCTGTGGAGTCCCCTTACTCTATCTCGTGGGGCGAGAAGTCTTTCTCGAACGACTACCAGCAGTGTTTGCGGCTGGCGTTTACTTAACCCTCCTGCCTGTGGTGCGCCACGGGCGTCTGGCAATGCTGGATGGGATGGCAACGTCGTTTTTTCTGTTGTTGCTGTTGTGTTTGCTTAAGGCGCGTCAGGATAGGCGCTGGGCTATTGGTGTAGGATTGGGCTTGGGATTGATTGCGTTCACAAAAGGTCTTTTAGTGGTGTTGTTGGGCGCGATCGCAACTGCGTTTCTCTTAGCCAACAGCCAACTGGTATTGTTAAAAAGCCCCTATTTGTGGATAGGCATCCTCTTAGGTAGTGCGCCTGTGCTTGCCTGGTATGCGGCTCAGTGGCAGCATTACGGGGCTACGTTTTGGCAGGTTCATTTTCAGGCTCAAGGTTTGGAACGCCTCTCTCAATCAGTTGAGGGGAATCGTGGCCCAATCTGGTATTACTTCTTAGAATTACTCAAATATAGCTGGCCTTGGCTATTATTCTGGCTTGGGGGATTGTCTCTGGGTTGGCAAAAACGCCGTACTACCTGGGGCTGTCTAATTCTTATTGGCACGGTTGGCTATTTGGGGACAATTTCTCTAATGAGAACCAAACTTCCCTGGTACATCATGCCGTTGTACCCTTTTTTTGCCCTTACCGTTGCCGCTTGTTTGGCAGATTTTTGGCGAGATAGCAAGAATTATCCTCGGATTTTAGGAGGCATTCTGGGCTTAATTGCGATCGCAGCGTTGTTCGGTTGTGTTTACTTTGTCTTAGTCGAGCCGGAACCAGCTTTAATTATTATGAGCCTAGTTGTGGCACTGACGATGAGCCTAGCAGCTTGGCGCGTAAGACAGCATAACTCAGCATTCATCCCGATTTTATTAGTAGGGATGTACTTAGCATTGCTGCTGTTAATGACGTCCAAGTCTTGGCTTTGGGAGTTAAACGAAGCGTTTCCAGTGAAG
>JAIUYC010000227.1 GCA_020216575.1 Coleofasciculus sp. S288
GTAACGGCTCCCATCAAAGATGGCTGCTGAGCTGGACACTGAGCCTGCCGAAGTGAGTCGAAGCATGGTAGGCTTCGGCGCGAGGCTTCGATGGTGAGCGCTCAGCGTTCGACTGAGCGCTCAGGCCGAAGTCCGAACCGTGCTCAGTCGAACGCTCAGTTGCCGCGCTCACGCCGAAGTCCGAACGGTCACTGTTCACTGGTCACTGATTTAAAAGGGTTTCAGGCGTTTAGGACTTACGCACTCAATTGTCATGCTGAACGAAAGAGAAGCATCTCAGATATCTAGGAGAGCCTTCTCTTTCCTTACGGAACGCCTACGGCTAACGAGACGCTACGCGAATACTATCGCTCAGGATGACCTAATTGGGTTGTGGTGCGTAAGTCCTAGTCCCCCTAATTAATTGATAATTATTTTCAATAAAATTCTAGCTTGATTGAAAGCTAAATGAGAATCCTTTCATTAAGAAGCCACCTCAACAGCGAAAGCTGATTCCTTAGCCTCTGAAAATCGATAGTCAGAGAATGTTTGAGAGATTTTGTAATAAAACTTAATAATTTTTTATTGATAATTTCTCTAGATCAGCTCTATCTTGTTGAATATATTTCTCAACAATTTCTACACCTTGATGAATTAACAGACCTATGCAAACGTATGACAATCCAGATGTGAAGTATGACTGGTGGGCAGGAAATGCCCGGTTTGCCAATCTCTCTGGCTTATTTATTGCCGCCCATGTTGCTCAAGCTGCCTTAATCGCCTTCTGGGCAGGTGCATTTACCCTAGAACTACACCGCCTTATAAATTGTCCTTTTTGTTCTGGAACGTTATTGCGACACATTGGTCGAACTGGACTCTATTGGTACTGCTTACATTGTCATCAAGCCATGCCACTTTTGCCCGACGATTCTTCCTCAAAACACAGTTGTCAGTTTCGATTCGTTATCCCACCCAAGCCAGAACCGTTTTGGCAGAAGGTGGCGTGAGAGGCGATCGGCCTGTAGTTATATTCGGAGAAATCCAATGCGGCTTACTGTCAAACCAGAAAATCCTCTAGAAGCGATCGCTCTTCAGACTCGAAAAGAACTTCACCCCTTTCTGTCGTTTTTAACGACCTATTCCATCCTGGCGATCGCGGCAAACTCTCCTCACCGATCAGTCTATTTTCTTTGATTTACTACGTCACTTGCGGCGGACGTATCTGGCCTAAGCCTACGCTCCTCGAATGGCTGACTCAGGCTGGATTTACTAACCTTCGTACATCTAGGCAACGGTTAGCACTCCTTGTATCCGCTTTAAAAACTGAAACTTAGTTCCTATTTACTAAGTAGTGGACGAAATTAAACCGAAAGATGGCAATTAGTTCGTAGTGAGCGCTTTAGCGCTCATGTCAGGGTTTCAATCGCTCTCATCGCTTACTACAAACGTCAGTTTATTCATTTCCAAGTACTTACAGCCTTTTTTACGCTGTTTGAAATGGAAGCTGTTCGATGACTTCATCAATCCAAATCTCTACAAAATCAGGAAAAAGCATGGCAAAGATTGGTCTGTTCTACGGAACGCAGACGGGAAATACTCAAACCGCAGCAGAACTTATTCAACAGGAATTTGGCGGTGACAGTGTTGTTGACTTGCATGATATTGCCGATGCAGAATCGAGTGATTTTGAAGAGTATGACTTCATTATCATTGGTTGTTCGACTTGGAATATTGGCGAGTTACAAAGTGATTGGGAAGGTTTTTACGACGAGCTAGACAACATTGACTTTAGTCCTAAAAAAATTGCCTATTTTGGGACAGGAGATCAAATTAGCTATGCTGACAATTTCCAGGATGCAATAGGCATTTTGGAAGAAAAAATTTCATCCCTCGGTGGCACTACTGTAGGTTATTGGTCTATAGATGGCTATGAATTTAATGAATCGAAAGCAGTTCGTAACGGGAAGTTTGTCGGGTTAGCGATTGATGAAGACAATCAAGCTGAACTGAGTAATAGCCGAATTAAATCCTGGGTTGCACAACTAAAACAGGAGTTTGGATTGTAGTTTTTACTGTTCGGGAGGAGGGGAGTGAGAGTTACTCCTCTTTCAATTAACCTAGGAATTGAGATTTTTTCTAGATTTTTGACTGAAGAAGGAAGCGTTAATGTCTAAATTTCCAGATGCACTTTGGCTCAATGTCAGTCCTGCTTTACAACGATTCGATCGCCCCTTGCTCAATACCTTAGCCGAGCAACTCTCAATAGGCGAATGGCAGTATTGCCAAACAGCAGATGAGCCAACCTCCCTAGATACGGCACTGAGGTTGTTACATGACTATCTTAAGACTTGCGATCGCCCTCTGCATCTTGTCGGACACAGCACAGGGGGATTGTTAGGACTATTGTATGCCCGTCGCTATCCTGAGCGTGTGCGATCGCTCACTCTTTTGTCTGTGGGTGTTCATCCGGCAGTAGATTGGCAAGCGCACTACTACGTTCAACGACAAATGCTACTTGTCTCTCGCGAAATTGTTTTAACGCAGACGGTTTACAACCTGTTTGGCTGTCAATGTCCTGGAATGACACAAAAACTAATGCAAACTCTAAAGCAGGATTTAATCAGTTCGTTATCCCCTCATTCTTTATATCAGCGAGTGAGTATTTCACCAGGGGATGTATCGATGCCAATGCTGGTTTGTGGTAGCCAGGATGATGTCGTGATTGACTTAAATTTACTGCTGGGATGGCAACCTTGGTTAAAACCGAGCGATCGCCTCTGGCAATGTCCTAATGGACGTTACTTTTTCCATTACTTTTATCCCCAGCAAGTGAGTGAACAATTGGTAGATTTTTGGAATTCGCTGAGTTTAAACTCTCAGTTATCTTTTACCAGAACTTAAACTCCATTGCGCCTCAACATTTTCCGGCAAGGTAATGTCATTTATGTGTCCACAACTCACTTGCTCATGATTCTCTGTCCAATTCTCATCTGTAGCTTATTTGTCATCTTCTGCTTGTCCATCTGTGTTGCTGTTCAAGATGGCATAACTCGACTGAGACGATTACATCAAGTTCCCTGTAGCCGCTGTGCCTTTTTTACTGGAGACTACCGCCTCAAATGCACAGTACATCCTTGTAAAGCTTTATCTGAAGAGGCAATTGGTTGTTTAGATTACGAACCCATTCATTCATCGCCTCGATCTACCTGTGTATGCTCACAACGCTTTTGTAGTAAAAATTCCGTACATCGCACCTCAAAATATTTTACTGTCAACCATCAATAAACCTATGTCTTTATCCACCTCAATACCTTCCAGTTTTCCAACTCGTTTACGTGTTGTGTATCCTCAACAAGCATTTAATTGCAAAGACGTGATACCTCTACGCCCAGGCTGTATCTGGAAGATTGAACAAGGTGTCGTGCGATCGCTAACCTGGGATGAAGAGGGTACGCCGATAACTTTGGGTTTTTGGGGTCAAGAAGATGTGGTAGGGCAACCCTTGTCTCGGCTCGAACTCTACCAAGTGGTGTGTTTAACTCCAGTAAAAGCCAGTCAAGTCCCTCTAGAGAGTTACTTCTTACAGCAAGCGTTATTGGTTCATGCTTGGAAAAGCGAAGAACTGTTGAGTATTCTCCATCAGCATTCTGTTTATGAGCGCCTGTGGCGCTTATTGAAATGGCTATCCCGCCATTTTGGGCAGATGGTTGCTCAGGGTACATTACTCAACTTGCGTCTAACTCATCAAGATATTGCAGAAACGATTGGCACTAGTCGAGTAACGGTAACTCGCCTCATCAATCAGTTGGAACGGGAAGGGAAAATTCTGCGATCGCATCGACATCTAATCCTCAAAAAAAATCCTTAGAAATCTCTCTCAAGCCTGTTGAGTTACCTCAAATTTTTGCCTTTTCCTTGGCAATGTCGAAAATTTATAGAACCTACAAGCTCATTATCCAGACTCTTGGTACTCTTGCCAAGTTTTCTACCCAAATCCTTGTCCGATTCCGTAACGGATTGTCCGAAACTCTACACGATTTGTATCTGGATCATAAAGAGTATAAGTGGCTTTTCCTGGCTCTCGTCCCACATTGCCCACCCCAATGACTCGACGGGGAGACGCTGTCGCTGTCTGAACTGGATGTTCACCGTCAAGAGTGGTTACCGTCGAGAACACGGAACCCCCTTGCAGTTCGTACTCAAACGCTAAACCCGATCGCCCGCAAAATAGGTTATTTGCCCCCATACGCATCAAGCGATCGCACATCTGCCAGGGGGGTGTTTGGGGAGTCAGTTCATCATCCACACTCAAACTACTACCATGAATCAGCAGGCAATCAAGTTCAAAAAAGCCAAAATCTAAAGAACGAATCCATTCAACGGTTTTACGGGAAACACAATCCCAAAGCGATTTGACAGCACCCGCACCATATTTCTCGATCAGTTGAGTCGGTTCGCCTGTAGTCCCCAATCCATAAAGAATCAGGCATTGTTCCTCCCACCAACCTGTACAGACTTGGGGAGAAAGTTCGTTTGGCTTAGGAGAACGAATCCGCTGCACTACCCGTTCGCTCTCAGGTCTAGAACCAATGAAATCTCCCAAGATATAGATATCCTCTACCCATTTTTTCTGGTGTTTGATATCAGCGACTACCGCCTCATAAGCCGCAATATTTCCTTCAATTCCACTTAATATTGCCCAGTTTCTCATTGTTTATCAGTCATGATTGGGGACAAACTATTTGGTAAAAAGCCTCTAGCTTTACTCATCAATCTAGGTAGGCAAAATGCTTAGCCTATTCTAGATTTTTTACCAAATATTGATTAGAAAAGTAACCCGTTAACCCATGAAAATTAAGAGTTATCGCGCACAAATATGAGTCGGGTCATCCGCTTTTTCGGCATACTCTAACCCTCGTGCCAACCGCCACGCAAAGATAGGAGGCAAGCCTTTAGCAATAATGGCAGCACAGGTTTTTTGGTAGTCGTACTCAACCTCTCTGAGCGTTACCTGTTCGGTGTCAGTGTCGTAAATAACATAGGTGGCATTAGGACGCCCGTGACGTGGTTCTCCTACAGAACCCACATTAACAATGCGTTTGAGTGGAGCATGAAAGATTTGCTGTTGTTGCTGTCCTTCGGCGCTAATTTTAACTTGCAGTTGTCCTGCTTCTAGAGTACGAACATAAGGTACATGGGTATGTCCACAAAAGAGGATATCTGCATCTACTGACAACACCCGTTCTGAGGCTAAGAAGGCATCTAATGTTGGCAACAAATACTCATGATTGCTATGAGGGCTACCATGAACAAAACAGAGGTTCGCTTCTTTTAAACTATGAGGCAATTGAGCTAAAAATTCTCGTGTTTCGGGGTAAATCTCCTCATTAGTCCATTCATGGGCAAGATGTCCTCGTTTTTCCGCTAATACTGAAGGATAGGAGCATTCGCAAGCGTTGAGTCCTTCTACGACATCTTCATCCCAACATCCTTGGCAGGTGGGAATATCCAACGAGCGAATTTGTTCGACAACGGCATTAGGATAGGGTCCGTAACCCACTAAGTCACCCACACAACAAATTTTGTCAGCTTTTTGGCGATCGATATCCAATAAAACAGCATCTAAAGCTTCGTAATTACCGTGAATGCAGGAGATAACAGCAATTTTCATACTTCCTCTAAGTCTTCTTCTAATGATTCTTTGATTTGTTGTTGGTAGTGATGAATGGCAGCGTCGGCTAAACAACAATCTTTTAAGGTTCGTGCGATCACACTTTTATCCAATTCAATCCCAACAACTTCAATCCCACTAAAACGCTGGGGACGCCCTTCTAACCAACGGGGAAGGTTTAACTCGGTGTAGGTACTATCGGGAATTCCAGCCACAAAATCAAAGTAGAACGCTCGTCCGTCAGCCAGGTCAAAAATTCCCTTCGCTCGGTTAACTCTGCCATAGGCTCCTTGAGTTAACTCGTACCAAAAGATATCCAAACTTGCTGGGTCTAAAACTTGACCGCTAATCGGCGCACGCCAAAGCTCAGGTTTACCTTCCGTGGGTTCAACTGTAACTCCCGGCACAACTTCATCCGCCCAAGCGTGCCATCCCGTATTCTGTACGTTTGGTGGCATCAAGGCAACACGATGAATTAAGAGGTCATCTAACACCGATAACACTGGCTCGACTGATGCTAAATCTACATGAAATCCCAGTTCTATATAGGTAATTGACTCAGCCGCCGACAGGTCTAACAACCGATTTTCCTCTCCTTCCTTGAGGATTTTGACAGCAGGAAATTCAGCCGCCATGCAAGTCATGTCGATGGGAACTGGGTCAGAACCAGGACTGAAATACTGCACGGGTTGGTTGGCAATGGCTAGCTGTTGTCGAATCCAGGTAGTTTTCCCTGCTCCTGGTAAACCAGCGACAGCAATAATCATGGATGTCTGTTTTGGTAATGATTATCATTATAGTTAGAACAGCCAACTATTGGTTGCTCGTGTTTTCTGACACCAAGACTTCTGGAAAGCAGAGGGCAACAGGCAGCGCTAGCTGAAAATGCTTATTCGCCAGCAACGCCTGTTACTCCC
>JAIUYC010000228.1 GCA_020216575.1 Coleofasciculus sp. S288
TAGCCGATGCAACGCCAACGGGTGAAGTTATCTTTTGAGTATTATATTTCAGAGGGATTTTCATTTTTACATAGGTAGCCTGTTAGAAGATTATAGGCAGGAGAAATTGGTAAACAATAATCTGCAATCGGGTCAATAATGACATATTGAACTTGTTGATTATTCCTGTTTAATGTTACCAAAATATTTTTTTGATTCAAGCTAGGAATTGTAATTCCTCTTTCAGACAAACGTTGAAATAAATATGCCGACTGGATTTTGAGGAGTTGACGCTTCTGATTAGGATCAAGAAAACGATGTAGAGAAAACCTGAATTTCCGCAGAATCTCCTTGAAATGGGGAATGTTGAATGTCTGACAAAATTCAGAACTAAATCCAACTTCTGTTTTTCCCAATGGAGTCCCCTCAATTTTTGGCATAAATAAAATTTTCTTAAAAAGGGCACTCTTGACCCGTGTTTGGAAGTGCAAGTAAACAGGACAAATCTGGAGTAGCGCCTTCTCTTGATTGGTTAACCGGGTTTCAAATTCCCAGGCTAACTGGATGCTTCTGGAAAATTGTTTTCTTGGGTTTTCTGCACCCAAGCGGCCTTCTGAACATTTCAACGCTAGATGTGAATGAGGAAAAACACCTAATTCAGAATCATACCTACCTAGGATGTGAATTCCTCGATTGAATTTTTCTTTATAGGGGTTGATGTTGTATCTCTCTGGGTTGTGTTCTAACGCTGTGATGAAGTCAGTCAACTTTTGTATAAATTCAGCAGGATTGATAGATTGTTTTTGCAATTGCTGATAAATACTCAGTTCTAGGTCAAGTCTGATGTCCCCTTGGTTATACGTTTGAATACCAAAAGGTGAATCGGCTTTATTCATAAGTAACATCAACCAGGTTAATGAGTCAGGTTTGAACTATTTACGAGCGACATACCAGCGGATAAATAACTTCTCTGCCTCAATCCAGATGAACACAAGAGCGCTAAATCCAATGCAAATTAATAGCTCTAATCCACTCAGGTAATGAGTATTGAAGAAGTTCCGAAGTGGTTCAACGTAAATAAGCATCAGTTGCAGGATGCTGGTGACGCCAACGGATAGCAGCACATAGGGGTTTGAGAAGGGATTTACTTCTACCATCAACCGCGTATTGGAGCGAATCGCCAATGCATGTCCCATCTGAGCTAAACAAAGGGTAGTGAACACCATTGTTTGCCAGCGATCGCGGTCTAACAACTCACTTTGCACCTGTTCGGTATAACCGTATGCCCAGACCATCATCAAGATGGTGAGTACTGCCAGAATAATGCCAATCCGTGCCATGTAAGAGCCTAAACCCCTGGCGAAAATGCTCTCCTTTGGATCTTTAGGGGGTTGCTGCATGACGATCGGTCTACCGGGTTCGACTGCCAGTGCTAAAGCCGGAAGTCCATCAGTGACTAAGTTCATCCAAAGAATTTGCAGGGGCGATAGCGGTACTCCCCCTAATCCCAACAAGGGCGCGGCTGCGATCGTCAAAACCTCGCCGATATTGCTGCCTAGGATATAGCGAATGAAACGACGAATGTTGATGTAAACCACTCGACCTTCTTCAACTGCCGAGACAATGGTGGCAAAGTTGTCATCGAGTAGCACCATGTCACTGGCTTCTTTGCTGACATCAGTGCCTGTGATGCCCATTGCGACTCCGATATCCGCTTGTTTTAAGGCTGGAGCATCGTTGACTCCATCCCCAGTCATGGCAACAATCTGTCCCTGCTGTTGGAGTGCCTGGACAATGCGTAACTTATGTTCGGGGGCAACGCGGGCATAGACGCTGACGTGATGAACTTCTGCTTCCAGTTCTGGCTGGGAAAGCTTCTGGAGTTCCTGTCCTGTCAGGCAGCGATCGCCCATTTTCGCAATGCCTAGGTCTTCTGCGATCGCTTGAGCAGTAAGTTGGTGATCGCCCGTAATCATCACCGGACGAATCCCTGCGGCACGGCATTTTTCCACTGCCTCGCGCACCTCCGGACGAGGGGCATCCAGCATTCCCACTAATCCCAACCAGGTCAAGTTGGTTTCAGTCTTATCTTCTGAATCTTGTGGTAACTCTGTCAAGTTCTTGCTAGCCAACCCTAAGACGCGCAACCCTCGGCTGGCAAGCTGATTGTTCTGCTCTAAAATTTGCTGCCGTTGTTCGGTAGTGATGGGTTGAACCCGATCGCCTTGCTGAATGTGGGTACAGCGTTCCAGAACCAGTTCGGGTGAGCCTTTGGTAAACATGACAAATGGACTGTCTCCCAGTTTGCCTGATGCATCCTGCACGACAACGCTCATCCGCTTGCGTTCAGAGGAAAACGGAAACTCAGCAACACGAGGTAACTGCTGCTCTTCCTGGTCTTTGCGGAATCCCCCTTTTCCGGCGACGGCTAGCAGTGCGCCTTCGGTTGGATCGCCCAAAATTGCCCAGTCGCCATGCTCTTTCTGCAATACCGCATCATTGCAAAGCACGCAGGCCATTAAGAGCGATCGCAATTCTGGCTCTGCCGACCCGGAAATTTCTGGCGATGATTCTGCATTAGCCTGCTGATAGAATTTGCCTTCAGGACTGTATCCCTCGCCTGTCACGCGAACCGCGTAGCGATGGGTATGGACTGCCTGCACTACCATTTTGTTTTGCGTCAGGGTTCCCGTTTTGTCCGAGCAAATAGTGGTGACAGAGCCGAGAGTTTCCACCGCAGGCAATTTGCGAATCAGGGCATTGCGCTTCACCATCCGTTGTGTACCCAATGCCAGTGTAACGGTGATTACGGCGGGTAAGCCTTCCGGGACAACTGCAACTGCCATACTCAGAGAAACTTTAACCAGTTCCTCAAACAATGAAGGATTAAATAGCGTCCCACCAGCAATGACGAGTCCTACCAGAATCAACGACCCTGTCACCAGGGTATTACCCAATTGGGTCATGCGTTTTTGCAGTGGCGTTGGCTCTGTTTCAACCGATTGCAGGGCAGTCGCAATTTTACCCAATTCAGTCTGCATCCCGGTGCCTGTCACCAACACCGTTGCCCGTCCCTGCACCACCTCTGTTCCAGAAAAGACCAGATTGATGCGATCGCCTAACGGGGCATCCTCTGGCAAAATTGCACTGGCTTGTTTTTCGACTGCGTGTGCTTCTCCCGTGAGGGCGGCTTCTCGCACCTGCAAATTCGCGGCTTCCAAAATTCGCCCATCTGCTGCCACCTTGACCCCTGCCTCCAGCAGCATGATGTCGCCCGGAACCAGTTCCTTAGACTCCACTTCCACAGGTTTTCCATTGCGGAGCAACCGCACTTTAGAGGATGCCATGTTTTTCAAGGCTGCCAGTGCTTTTTCGGCTCCGCTCTCCTGAAGATAGCCCAGTAGCCCATTCAGCAGTACTACCGCAAAAATCGCTACTGCGTCTTTGGGAAAGATGAATTGCCCCTTCGTCAGGGATTCGCGCACATCGAGAATTGTCGAAATAATTGCAACGGCGATCAGCATCAGCAACATGATGTTCTTAAACTGATCCCAGAAGATTTCCAGGGGCGATCGCCCTCCCGTTTCAACCAGCTCGTTTGTACCGTAGTGCTGTAGTTTCTGGTCAACTTGGTTCTGGGTTAGGCCCTGTGTGCGATCGCTCTCGAGCAGCCCAAGGGCTTTTTCCGCTTCGATTGTGTGCCACGATTGGCTTGTAGAGGGTTGAGAAATCTGAGTGCGTGAGGAGATGGTAGGCATGGGTGAGATAGACTGCACTATAAAATAGTTCCTCTAATCTATCATCGCACTATTTTTTAGTACAACTACGGATGCATCAAAAATTCTTTTGGGGTGGTAAGAAAAAGTAAATGGTTTCTCAATGTAAGGCTGGCTTCAGGGTGAGGACGATTGGTTGACCATGATGAATGATACGTTTAAGCCGCAAGGGTTGATTGGCAGGCAGGCTGAGCTAGAGCAAATCTGTGCAATTTTGGCGGCTGACCAGGATTTGATGCTGACTGGTGTGACTGGAAGTGGGAGGCGATCGCTGATTCGCTACGGGGCACAGCAAATTGGAGCCAGAGTTTTGGAGATTGATTGCCTACGAGCCACCACCTCTTCTCGCTTTTTAGAGTTGTTGGCAGAAGGGATGCTTCATATCTTTGCAACACCGGAAGAACGAACGTTGATCGAGCAGTGGACTTCTGCCTATCCCCTGCAATTAAAACAACCAACAGCCCATCAAGCCTGCTTGGTTTGGCAGGTTTCCCCTAGCGATGAATGGCTGATCCTGGAAGCCTTATTGAACCTACCCCAAGTCATAGCAGAACAGTTAAGCGGTCGAGTGGTGTTTGTTTTCCAGAATTTCCCCCATATTCGTTCTTGGGATCGGGCAGGTCGATGGGAATCCTATTTGCGACAGGAAATTCAACGGCAAAATCGGGTCAGCTATGTTGTCTTGGCAACAACACCAGAAGACTGGGTGGAAGGAAGCGAGGTTCAACTCGTGTCCCTGCTTCCCCTGCAACATCAGGAACTTGAAACGTGGGTGGTTGAAGCAATGGCAGCAGAAGGATTGAAGTTTGAAGGGGATGCGCTGGAATTATTTCTGGATTATACGCAGGGGCATGTTGGAGATGCGATCGCCTTAGCGCGGCGAATTTGGAGCGATCGTCGTTGCTTCGATCGGGATGAAGAAACTCGGTTTTCCTTGCCATCTTCTCCAAAACTCATCCAACTCGATCGCGTCCATCGCAGCACGTTAAGATTGGTCGAGGATCTGTCTGTTACCTTTGAATCTCTTCTACTCCTCCTACCTCCCATTCAGGCACGGGTTCTGGAAAGTTTAGCGATCGATCCGACTGATAGCCCCCATTCGCGCTCCTATCTTCAGAAACACCAGTTTTCAAGAGGCGGTGGGTTTCAGGGGGCGCTTACAGGATTGGAACAGAAAGGATTAATTTATGGAGCAAAAGTCGGGTATCGAGTTGCAATGCCACTTTTATCGTTTTGGTTGAAACATCGCCTTTTATAGTTTCAGAACGTTTGAGAGTATCCCGACGATATAGGTTGACAATATTTCAACAAGTAAGATTGAAAAACGTTGCCCTTCCTAAGTTACCTGAGTTCGACATAAGTGCGATCGCTAACTGTCAAGCCCCTTTCAAACTAATTCCGTTTTCACCCATTTATTTGAAATCACTGGGGCAGTCGTCTTACCCGACCATATTCATTTCCTCTGGACTTTGCCGCCTAAATACTGTACCTACTTTTTGTTTCCCGGAATATTTTTTTTTCTTAAATGGATTCCTGCCCGTTACTGTTATTTGAAGGCTGATTCAAATTTAACTCCCTGTATTTAGCAACTGCCTCTTCATAAGCCATTTGATAATCATGACCTCCTAACATCTGGTCGCCATAATATTCATAAGGTGTTGCCCCATAAACGGGAAGTGGAGGGTCTTCGGGATAATCTTCTAGCGCCTCTTCAACAGCAGCTTTGAGTTGCTTAACACTGAGTTTTTGTGCGGGAAAGTAATAAAGTTCAGCGGTATTTTTATTAAGGTGAGGCAGGGTGGGATCGACTAAGTATTCATCAAACTCAAGCCAGCTATGCTCGATGGGTTTGTTTCCTAGACCAACTAAAAAGCCTTGCACGTAAACAGCATTATCGTGTAAAAGAGCGGCCTTGTAAGTATTATCAAAGCTGTTTTTTGCTTTACTTTTAATTTGGTCTGCAATTTCTTTTGAAAGATTTGATTCTAAAGGTTTGTTCATCGTTATACTGTGTGTTTTAATTCCCTGATTTGATTTTTAGGGTTATTAGGAAGTCGGGGCTAAATGAAAGCGATCGCATTTAGTTGATATGCCTATAAAAACACTGATTTAAGAAAGTGAGAACACGGCATCATTAACCTGAAAACACTTCTGTCCAGATTCCTGGGCTGCCGTGTTCCTACTCCTGTACAATCGCCTATCGTTTTTCTTGCTAAGGTATCACACTTAGTTGGCGATCGCATTTTAAGAGCAACTTAGTTTCAAGTTTGCAATCCTTCAACTCTTTACGCTTGCTAGCTGTGGCTCTACTTTCTGCTTTTTGCTCACTTTTGAGGATGTCCCTTTGGGAGCAAACAGCATCACCATATTGTTTCCTTCTAATTTGAGAGCTTGTTCCACTTGGGCGAAGTCCTGTAACTCGGCTGCCATGCGCTCGAGCAATCTCCTGCCTAAGTCTTTGTGTTGATTTTCTCTCCCTCGGAAGGTGATAGTAACTTTGACTTTATCTCCAGCTTTCAAAAAGCGTTGAGCTTGTTGGACACGCACTTGGTAATCATGCTCTTCAATCGTATAGCGCATCTTCAATTCCTTAAGAGAAGATTGCTTGCTGGGTTTCTGCGCTCTTTTCTCCAATGCATACCTATATTTGCCGTAGTCCATAATCCGGCAAACAGGAGGTGATGCTTTTTCATTAACCACGACCAAATCCAAGTCTTTTTCCTGGGCTAGGCGCAAGGCTTCGCCTGTTGCCATAGTTCCCCGTTGCGTGCCATCCGTATCAATGACCAGAACTTGCTTGGCGT
>JAIUYC010000229.1 GCA_020216575.1 Coleofasciculus sp. S288
CTGCTTGACTCAGTTCACCGAGGAGCCGAGCTGCAACTGGGCTGAGTTGAACCGATAAGGGAACAGGCATAATGGTAACCTGTGTTAACAGCACTGACACTGCTATTTTCCCACCCTTCTATCATTTCATCTCCATTCGGTTAGGTTTATTTACCTAGTACGACTGACACAGAAGCATCGCTGATGAACATCGAACGCACAAAAATTCCTAACCTCTTGATTGTCGAGCCTAAAGTGTTTACAGACGATCGCGGCTTTTTTTTTTTTGCTTCAACGAGAAAGCCTTCGCTGAAAAAGCAGGAATCTCAGCCCAATTCGTCCAAGATAACCATTCCTGTTCTAAACGCAACGTCCTGCGGGGACTACACTACCAAATCCAACAGCCCCAAGGAAAACTAGTCCGAGCGATCGCGGGAACCATCCTTGATGTAGCCGTAGACATTCGCAAAAGCTCCCCCACTTTCGGTCAATGGATTAGCACTGTCCTCAGCGCCGAGAACAAACGCCAACTCTGGATACCCTCTGGATTCGCTCACGGCTTTTTAATTCTCTCGGAGATGGCTGAAGTCCTCTACAAAACCACCGGCTACTACGCCCCCCAACACGAGCGCTGCATCCTTTGGAACGATCCTGACCTCGCTATTGACTGGACCCTAACTGCCCCACCTATACTATCCGCTAAAGACCAAACTGGTCAGCCCCTCAAAACTGCTGAACTCTTTCCCTAAGCAAAATCATAGGATGTTAAAGAAAGGCATAAGAAAAATAAAACGCTTGCTTGTGTTGACAAGCGATCGAATCAAACTCACATCTAAGGCAGAGTTGAAGCACTTAAAGTCGCAGTTGCTGCACGCTCAGTCAGGGTCGGAGCAGTTAAAGTCTCAATTACTGCATACCGAGGCAGAGTTGGAGTCTTTAAAAAACTCGTCGCTTGATTTTCACGGTTTACGGAGAACTATAGCATTTCGATATCTTGTGGGAACTGGTCTAGAAATTGGTGCACTTCATCAACCGCTCGAAGTTTCTACTCAGGCTACAGTTCGCTATGTGGATCGGATGCACGTAGACGAGTTAAGGAGGCACTATCCAGAACTAGCCGCGTACAACCTAGTAGAACCAGACGTTTTAGATGATGGTGAAACCTTATCATCTATATCAGATGATTCAGTAGATTTTGTGATTGCTAATCACATGATTGAGCATTGCCAAAACCCAATCGGCGCGATTGAAAACTTCGTGAGAGTTCTGAAGCCGGACGGGATTCTATACATGGCTGTCCCGGATAAGAGATATATTTTTGATCGCGATCGCCCCGTAACTCCTTTAGAACATTTGATCCGAGATTATCAGGAAGGACCAGAGTGGTCAATGTACTCTCATTTTGAAGAATTTGTTCGCCTCGTTAACAAAGTTCCTGAACATGAGGTTTCTAAACAGGCTCAACATTTAATCAATATTAACTATAGTATTCATTTTCATGTGTGGCAAGGACTTGATTTTTTAGAACTGGTTTCCTATTGCCAAAAAGAATTAGATTTTCCGCTGGAAATTGAATTATTTCAAAAAAACGGCTTTGAGTTTATCATTATCTTAAAGAAGGCTTCCTGAGAACTCAGATTGTATGATTTATTAAGAACACATGCCGATGATTGTCACATTGAACTGATGTGATTTACTTCCTTACTGTCAATTACTATTCAACTAACTTGATTGCTCGACTAATCAACTCAATTCCTGCAACTCAAGACATTCCCCATCAAATTGTTGTTGTTAATAACTCTGCCGACGACCGAACCCTTCCAGAACTTCATGCCGAATCCCTGCAAATTTTAGAAGCCAAAACCAACCTGGGCTTTGGCAAAGCCTGCAATCGGGGACTTAACTGGATCTACGAGCGAAATCCTAATGCTATCGTCTGGATTATCAATCCCGATACTTATCTGCCAGAAAACACGTTAGAAAAAGTTCCTCCCTTCTTTAACGCCCATCCAGAACTGTCGATTGTTGGTACTCTTATCTATACGCTTGTTGGTGATATCTGGTTTGCTGGGGGAGAATTTATCCCTAAGTTGGGTGCTATCCTTTCCACTGATTTGCTTTCCTCTCATCCCGATACTGCCTATGTCTCTTGTGACTGGGTGAGCGGATGCAGTCTTTTGATTAATTTGCATCACTTTCGGGAATGCCCTCAGTTTGACCCAGCTTATTTTCTCTACTACGAAGACTTTGACTTTTGTCGCCGCTACGTCATGCAGGGGCATCAGATTGCGATTACCAGTCAGTTCGCTGTCGTTCACGAAGCGTCTGCGATCGCAAACCGGAATATAGCAAAAAAATTCAAGCACAGCACCTATAGCTATTTGCTCACACTAGAACGGTACACGAACAAAGCCATTTTCCTCCTGCGATTTGTCCGACTTACCCTGCACGCCTTTATCCTACTGTTGCTAAAACCTCAAACCGCTCTTGGTAAACTGGCTGGCATATCCAGGTATCTATTTGAAAAGTTTAGTAATGACCAATGACCAATGACCAATGACCAATGACCAAATTTTAGTTAATCTATCCGTTCTGTTTTCCAAACCTACGGGCATCAGCACCTATGCCATAAATCTTTTCCCCCATTTACAGCCTCTCAATCCCACTCTACTGATTTCACCACCTGTCTCAAGGGGGTTGCCTCTCGCCTCTAGCCATACTTGCTACCCAATTCCCAGTAATTTAACACCCGAACAGGGAACAAAAGGTCACTTCCGCCGCCTCTTCTGGACACAGCTACAGCTATCGAAAATTTATAACACGTTGCGATCGCGTCTTCTCTTTTCCCCCATTCCTGAAGCCCCACTCTACACCAACTGCCGCTACGTGGTGATGGTTCACGACCTCATCCCCTTGCGCTTTCCCCGACGCTTCTCACCCCTGACGCCCTACTTCCGCTACTACATTCCCCAAGTTCTTGCTCAAGCCCAACATATCATCTGCAACTCTACTGCCACGGCTAGAGATATTACTGATTTCTTTCATATCCCTTCTGCAAAAATCACGCCCATTCCCCTTGCTTACGACGCTAACCATTTTCGCTGTCTGGATCAACCGAGTGGAACAACTCCCTTACCCCCCTTGCTAAGGGGGGAGTACGAGGAAAAGCGTTTATCATCGGGAGACTCCAAGGAGTCGAGGGAGGAAGAAGTTTCAAGGAATCGCCCTTATTTTCTCTACATTGGTCGGCACGATCCTTATAAGAATCTACATCGATTGATAGATGCCTTTGCTGCCCTTCCTAATTGCCGTGACTATGAACTTTGGCTTGTAGGCTCAACTGACCAACGCTACACGCCTAAACTTGAAGCGCAAGCTCATCAACTCAGTCTAACCCATCAGGTAAAATTCATAGACTACGCTCCTTACGAACAACTGCCAACACTAATTAGTCATGCGATCGCACTTGTTTTCCCCAGCCTCTGGGAAGGCTTCGGCATCCCCGTACTCGAAGCCATGGCTTGCGGCACTTCCGTCATTACCTCAAACCTCTCCTCCTTGCCAGAAGTTGCTGGGGATGCTGCCCTCTTAGTCAATCCTTACAACACGAGTGAGATTGCCGAAGCAATGCAAGCCATAGCAACAGATTCAGAATTGCGATCACATCTCAGAACCCTCGGACTCAACCGTGCCAGTCAATTCAGTTGGGCTAAGACGGGACAAACTACTGTGGAAGTTCTACAACGATATCTCTGAAATGGTTGGAAATTTCTTAGATGATTACCTCTGCCACATCACTAGAACAACTCCAAAGACGATAAAACCTAAGCCAAATAAACGATTTATAGGAATTTGTTCTTGAAAAGCGAAGTAGCCAAACAGGAGGGAAAAAACGTACATTAAGGCAGCTGAAGGACCAGCAATACTGAGTTTTACACGGGTTAGCAGTAGAATGTAAGCGATCGACCCCAACCCGTAGCACACCAAGCCAACTAACAACTCCGGCGTGATCACAATACTCAAAACATGACTGACTAAATTACTAGCGGTAACCTGTCCTAACTTTAGGGCTCCTGCTTTGAGGAAAAATTGCCCTGATGCATTAAAAATAATACAGAGAACCAATAGACCAAACTCTTGTGGGGTCACAGTCTAAATCCTTACACGACTCGTTCAGTGGAATAATCTATCAATTTAACGGGTAAGACCCGCAAGAGAAAGAACTGAGAATCTCCCGTGCTTCGGTTCCGGAAGAGTATCAATTTTACCTTTGCCATAGTAGTGACATGAATCGCTAAACGGAAATCAACGTCTCCAAAGCTTTTTGCAAATCATGCGTTAGCTCAGCCACGGCTTTTCTTGCAGCTTGACGATTA
This sequence comes from Coleofasciculus sp. S288, assembly GCA_020216575.1. Taxonomy (GTDB): domain Bacteria; phylum Cyanobacteriota; class Cyanobacteriia; order Cyanobacteriales; family Coleofasciculaceae; genus JAIUYC01. The sequence continues at coordinate 4,356 of JAIUYC010000229.1, forward strand.
GTTTGATACACTGACCAGCGATCGCTAACGGAAATGGGTTCCCCTACCGTCAGTTGCGCCTGTCGCCATCCCAACCGAGGACGGCGGGGTATCTTTGTCCCCTTAATTCGGGCAATGCAGTCAAACAGGATGAGCGCCGTTTCAGCAAAGCGTTCAGCCGTTGGCTTTTCCTTGACATAAGTTCCGGTTACTGCTGTAAAACTTTCCACCAAACGCATGTGTCGTAGGCGCAACTCGGCTTCTTCTGCCACCCAATCTGCCAAACCCCGTTTTAGAGGTGGTAAAGCCTTTAAAGCCTTAATATCAGGTAAATCCTCCCGGTACATGTAACGCCAACCTGCCTCTTCCAAACGGCGACAGCGATCGATCAGAGTTCCGTGCGGCTTGAGACCAAAGTATTCCTCAGCAACCCGTAAGGCTGTATCCAATAAGCGCTGGAGTCGTACCTCTAGCACCTGATTGGGAGTAGCAGAGGGGTTAATCTCCTTTGACGTAAGTTCTGGCAGACTTTGATGATAGAACTGCCGATAAAACTCTTCCATCTCAGAAAGGAGATGTTCGCCGAGGCGAAACAGGCGTTGATAGTAAATTTCCTCTCGCTTCTCACTAGCAGACGGCTCGATATGCTGCACGGGCAAACCACTATTCGCTTCCAACTCACTTAAGAGTCCCTCTAGATTAGACCAAGGCGGTTCAACGTAACGATACTGAATGCCAATCGGCACAATGAAAACTTGCTCGGAACGGTTGGCTTTCACTAAGTCTTCCACACACCAGAACCCCATTTGGGCAACACCTGGTTCCAAGGGGCTAATAATTTCACTGTGACCATTGGTTGCCCCTTCTGGAGCCACCGAAATAGGGAATTTGCCATTAGCAAATAACTCCCGTGCCGTCCGCATACCGCTCCAGTCCAGTTGCTTGCCCCGATGAATCGGAATCCCACCTAACCGAGAAAAGAACCAACCAAGCCAGTCTCCCGCCCATAGCAGCATACCCCGTTCATAAACAAAATGAGTGTGAATCGGGTATTGCAACCGAATCCCTTGCTGACGTGCAACTTGTGGCACGGCACGCGAAAATAGGTAAAACATAGAAAGCGGATCGTCAACTTCAGGATGGTGAAACGCCATCAAAAAGCGAATTTTGCCCATCTGAAAGTGCTGATAAAGATCAACCAGAACCTCCGCATTTACCGCTTCAACGTGCGAGATACCAGTCGGCAACCATGGCCGAAGCCGGAACCTCAGCATGATTGGCAAAAACCACTCAGTAACTTGGCGAACAAGCGGGTTAAATTGGGGTGGAATAAACTCCAGTCGGGGTTGAGCGCGGCGAATCGAATCGGACAAGGTATGTCTCCAGGTTTTATCAGTAAGATGTCAGGAAACGTATAAAGTATCTAGGTGTGCAACGATCAGCCGCTCAACCTATTCTGCTTGGGAAGGTAAATGTCGCTCCAGCCAATTCTCTAAGTCGGCTAGCATTTCCTGGTAATTGAAATCATTGTGGATCTCATGATAAACCCCAGGATACTCCCGTCGTTCCTTATCCAGGATGGTCACTCGTTGGCAGAAAACATCACCTCCTTCAGGTAGAGTTACCAAGTCTGCTCCACCATGAAGAATTAAGAGGGGCAATCGCCAATCCCCTGCATGTTCTTGAATCCAATCCACTGTATCTAAAAACTCTGTAGCCAGACGCGCACTCCCTCGGCTATGCGTCAATGGATCGCGATCATAGGCCGCTAAGACCTCTGGATCGCGAGAAGCGACACTGAGGTCAATCCCAGTACTTAGGGTAAAGCGAGGCCACACTCGTGAGAGAAGTCGTCCTAGAGCCAGCTTGAACGGCGAAACGGCAACTTTCCCCAAAGCTGGTGCTGAAGCAATTACACCCTGCAAAGTTGATGTTTCTGCTCGAGAGTGCAAAACATAATCCAGGACAATAACGCCTCCCATGCTGTGACCGAAAAGAAAATAGGGGCATCCGGGTTCCTGTGTCTCGATCGCCTGCAAGAAGGTTCGCAGGTCTTCTCGAAACTCGTTCCAACTGTTAATATATCCTCGCTGACCTTGCGATCGCCCATGACCCCGCAGATCGAAACCATAGATAGCATAGTTTCTGAGTATAAGGTATTGGACAATGTTGCCAAACAACCCGCTATGACCGCCATGTCCGTGTACGATC
>JAIUYC010000230.1 GCA_020216575.1 Coleofasciculus sp. S288
GGATGCGGGAACTGAGTCTGCCAATTTTGAACTTACCGAGAGAACAAACAGTCGCTTTTTTTCAAGAGCAAGTCATTTGGTTGATTTGTCAGCAGCCAGAAGGAAAATCGCTGCTAGCTGAGTGTGCGATCGCAAGTAAGATGAAAGACAAAGAGGTGTTTGTCACGCTGAGTTGCCCAACGGCAGATATAGCTCGCAAACTCAAGGATTATTACCTGGCAGCGCTGAAACGGTACGGGAAATGGCAGCAAGTGCCGACGAAAACGTTGTTCAAGTTTCCCAGTTGCCGCGTTCCTTATTCGATTTCCTACAAGTTTGCTGCTAACTCTCCAACATTACCGAATGAATCAGGTGATTCAGAACAGCCTGTTGATGAGAGTCCAATAGTCGTTCCTCAAACGAGTGAGCTAGTAACGCCGCTAGATGAGAGTGAGGAAACCATTCAAGAAGTCCGGCAATCACCGCTACCTGCTTCATTATTGTCAATGAACAATTACAAAGTGTTGGAGATTAACAGGCACGTTTTAGACTTCGTTAACGAACGGTACGATGTCATCATCGGCTACGACGTTCACCAACTGTTTGAACGACGCCAAGAGCTAAATTTTCAACCGGATAATGTGGTTAACTTCCACGAGCGCTTGAGAAAAGCCAAGGTTCTCAACACGACTTTGCGATCGTTCCGGTCAAGTGGAGCATTTGGAACTTATTACGGAACGTTTAAGTATAAGGTCGTCTGGGGAGTACCCTGTCGCGCCTCGTTTTTTGAGAGCTTTGAGTTAGCCGTCTGATTTTCATCCGTACCAATGACGTCAACATGGTTGATGACCAAAAATAGGAAGGTATGAAGAGTACGGCAAGCTCTTCTCAGAGATTGTGAGACTTCTACAACTCAGTTTGGGATTTCAAAATCTCCTCGAATTTATCTTCTAACGTTTGATTAATAAAGTGAGGATAGACAATGTTGTGGAATAAGTTGTCGATTGTTTGGCATTTTTCTTCCAATAAATGATCGTAGTCGAGCTTGATAGAAGCCTCTCGTTTTTGGCGTCGCTCGTTCTCGGAGTACTGTCGTCCTTGATGAAGATCGCGAAGCCAAGTTGAATGCAGGGTTAGCGCCAGATTCAGAGGTTTCTCATTGGTAGGGGCGCTTAAACGATAGATCGGTTTGTTGTTGAAGTCATCCGCGTGGAAAATCCAAAACTCGTCTCTAGATTTATCTGGCTGAGTTGGGTCGTCTGCCAGAACAATGCAAACTATATAACCGTGCGTTGACTCATCTTTCCCTTCTGGGCAGGGCTGAGAACTGGGAATGAATTGTGGCGAGCAAGCAAAATGGCGATCAGGAAATTGGTAGGAGTCAACAATTTCCATTGTTTCTGTGTCTAGGCGGAGCAGGGTTGCGGGTTTGTGGTCTGGCAGGTCTTCAATTGCTATAACCCTATGTCCATCGACTTTGTAAGCCTCGTAGATCCGTTGTGGGATTAACTCCCAGGTGAATCCCCAGGACATCCAATAGATATTTTTTACAGTCTGGGACGATGTCTCGTTACTGTCGCGGCAGAGGTCTCGATGAGTGTAGACGGACAGCGACCAAGTTGATTCAGTATCATGAATTAGTTTGGAGCTTTTGATTTCGCCGGTCTCCCCATCAATTACATACCGTCCGAGAGAACCTAAATCTGTCGTACCAGACATCATACCCTCCAAATCCTTCCGGAGGGGTCTTCCTGGTACAGATTCGTCGTAGCGAGTAATTCCCTCTGTTACATCCCAACCATTACTATGACCAATGTGAATGATGATTTTGTTATCTGGATTCGTGTAGTCTGCCGCAAAGTGAGAAATTTCGATTGGAATAGTGACCTTCTGGGCTGTCACTTCTGCTGCCTCAGAATTTTTGTCTAGATCTTCGCGCTTCACTATATACAGATTACCAAATGGCAGCGGCTTAGATTGACTTAGAAAAACCGAGTAAAGCCAAGCTCCGAAGGAATAAAATTTATTTTGTCCAAATTTGGCTAGTCGAAGAAAGCCAAGAAAGAAGGGAGAAAATATTTGGGAAAACTCCATTCTGAAGGTAATGTCAGACAGAATTAAATATTTTTCTGTCAGGGCTAGTTGATGAAGCGATTGTTCGACCAGAACTGGCTGACCATCAGGTAGCACCATTCGCCAAGACTTCATTGTTGGCTTTATACCTGCTTCTTCGTTACCAAATTGGTAGCGAACTAAATAGGTAAAACGTCCGAAGTCTTCCTGGTCAGAAACTCTATTTTTGAATAGAAGCTTGAGTAATAGGCTGAGACGGTCTAGTACAAAATTAACAGGTTTTCTAAACTTTCCGTTATATCCTGTAGAGTAATTTGTTGTAAAAAACTCGTCTAACTTGCCATCTAAGTGGCTGACATCAGCAACCGGATGCGCTGAATTAATGTAGATATCAAAAATGTTATTTCTGAGTACTTTAGCCATCACCGGGAAAATACCTTTCCACTCATTTGTAGAACCTGTAGGTTCTATGAGTTCTAAAGTATTGGGATCGACTACATAAGGACGACCAGCGTCAATTGTAACTAACAGATGATCACGGGTTCGTAAAAATGCAGTGTTTAACTGGTTTCTGGCACCTAGAACAATGCTATATCGGCTCTGACCCCCATCTCGAAATCCACTAAAATAAGAAAAAATCCGATTGTTTTTAGCGAACTGTGCTTTAGGTTCTATTGCCTTTTCTGCTAAATATAATTGCGTTGGTAAATCGGCGTAGTAACAAGGGGTTTTAGCAATTCTTGTTTTCAGTGTTGCTTTGCCATTCTCAAAACCCAGGCGGTAGATCATGCCATCGCCTGTATACAGTAGCGTTCCGTCTTCTTGCGGTCGATTCTCTGCTTGAAATAAAGCTCCAACAATAAAAGCATAGCCATGTAAATCTTCTGGCAGCTTATCGACAGGAACAGGTTGTGTGTTCTTATTCTCCTGTTGGTGAATTTGAAGCTCTGAAATATCCAGTTCTTCGCGGCTCGTTTTAATAACTGATTTTGGAATGTGGTGGTTTTGAAAATGTGAATTAGCCATTAAAGAAGTGTCTATAAATTTACTCATTGGTCATCTAACACGAATGTAAAATAGATACACCCATACCATTTACCCATCCGGAAGGCTTTACGAAACTGAACACTTGTGCGTGACTTCACAATATTTCTGGATTGAACTCTTGAGTTTTACCTGCGCGGTATTCTACCCTTGCTTCGTCTGCAAGTTTAGCAAGGGCATCCTGGGAACGTGCAAATGCTGCATCCTACCGGATCTCATCTTCAAGTTCTTCCAGAATCATTGCCGCGATCACATCTTGCTCACTTGGAGGTAAGGTTTTTAGTTTTGCGATCGCTTTTTCAAGCAGTTCGGTCATGACTGCTGTATGTTTCCGCAGAATGAGAGGAGAATGTATTTTCCCCTGCCTCAAGCTGGTCAAACTACCTCGCTTGAAAATTCAGTTACCGAAGCATACTTGGAGCGAACCTCCATTGTCACCAAGTGCGTTGTCGGCATCATTAATTCTCATGTCAACAGCGTTAAAGGAGCCATTAAAAGCCACAGGGTTTTCAATCCATAGTACTCCCTGACCACTACCCATTAACAGAGCACCAAATGGAAATTTCTGATCAAACTTGTACTGGTTATAAGGTGCAAGCGCCTCAGCGTCACGTCCATTATGACCAGAAGAACCAACAGGAGAGTAATTTCGAGTATCAACACTCCAACCTCCACTGATACTTGCGACTCTAGTAAAACTGCCTGGTAAGTTGAAATGCTGCCATCCGTTTCTTGAATCGACAGTAACACAAGCTGAATTGGACTGTTGTGGTGGCTGTTGCGGCTGCTGTTGTTGCTGCCTAATAGCCTGTGCTTCTTGCTCAAACCGTTGAAGAGCAGCATCGATTCTCCTGAGTACAGCATCATTCGCTGCACTTATAGCACCAGAAGTTCCTACGTATTCAAGTAAAAATCTTACTGTTCCTTCGTATTTTCCTCCTTGATTGTCAACACAAGTACCGAGAACAACACGAGTACATCTCCCACTCACAGTAACAGACATATTGACCCTATCTACATTGCTGTAGCTACTCTCTAGAATTGCCAACCTAGAGTTGTTCTCGCGCAAGGCATTCTCAATTGTTTCAGTCTCTCCACCAACACGAATAGACCATTGAGCATATGATTCAGCTCTACTCCTTCTATCTGATAAGGCTCTGTTGGCATCACTAACAACTCGACGAATTTGAGTAACTGCTCCTCCCCTCACGAAGTCAATGTTGAGGTTGCCTCCTTCTCCAAATCTAGAGTGAACAGTTTCACGATAATCCATGAGTCTATACCCTTCTGGCGGAGTGTAACTCTTTGTACCTGTGTTCGATCCAGGATAACCAGACCTAGCGCTTATATCTCTTTCCTGATAACACCTGTAACCAATACGCGGGGTGGCAGGACAATCATTACTTTGAGCGGCGACCTGAGTTTGCAGGAAAGTTACTACTCCTACAGCAGCCAAGAAAGAAGTCGTTCCTAAAGCGAGAGCGTTTGATAGTTTCATATGAAGAATTTCCGGGAATGACTATGTGATTTGGCGATCGCACCCCGCCCAAAACCGTCACTTGCTTGACAACAAGAGCTTTTGAGGACTAATTAACTGCTTTGTAGAAACACCAGGACTGCTTATGGCTAACCGGAAAAAATTACCGTAAATTCACGGGCTTGACTAAGGCTTTGCATACTTGACGCTCGCACTCCACCATTAATCTCCCGGCTGCGTCCACACAGACAACCTAGCGGTCTAACTTTTTGTTCAACCGTTAATAGCCGTTGAAAACACTTCTGAAGCAATTACTAAGGAGTTACTTGCTTGCAGATTGGAAAATACCAACTTAGCTGCTGCTTACAAAGATTGAGAGTCGGAAAAGGTCAGATCAAAGTCAGATCAAGGTCATAAGTAGCTGAAAATCCTACTACAGGCAGGCGCAAACCAAGCAGTTGCCTTAATAGCAGAACAACAAGGGGTTATTTCTGGCAGATCCCCGACTTCTGACTCAGATTCATCCCGGCAATCAAGGTTTCAACCAAGAAGTCGGGGATCTGAAGAATTCTCAAACTGCGCCTAAGACTGTTAGCATTGCTCTCTGAGCTGGGGTCAAACCTGTAGCGCCTTCAACTCTCATTCCCTCGTAAGGTCTTCTGGCTCTCAGTGTTGCTAAGCAAGTCTCTGTATGTGTACTCCAAATCCGAATCGTTTCATCTTCACTAGCGCTGGCAAGCTTTAAACCATCAGGACTAAGGGCAATTGCCCAGATCCAATTAGTATGTCCTCTCAATGTATTCAGGCAAGTTCCCTCAAAACTATCCCAGATTTTCACTGTTTGGTCGCAGCTACCGCTGGCAATCTTTCGCCCATCTGGGTAAAAAGCAACAGACATTACCCAACCCATATGTCCCTCTAGCGTGTGAATACACTTGCCTTGTGCAACATCCCAAATTTTGATTGTTTGATCCAAACTGGCACTCGCAAGCAGCTGACCGTCTGGGCTAAACGCGATCGCACCGACTCTGGCTGAGTGTTCCTTCAATGTTTTGATGCACTCACCGCGACGTAAATCCCAAAGTTTAATCGTGTGGTCGTCACTGCCACTCGCCAAAATGGTTCCTTGAGGATTGAAGCGTACTGCGGCTACGCGATCGCTGTGTCCCTCTAAGGTTTGGCGGCACTCGCCAGTACCCATATCCCAAAGCTTGATAGTTTGGTCAAAACTACTGCTAGCTAGGGTCATTCCATCAGGGCTGAAGTTGAGTGACCAGACTTCATTGGTATGTCCCTCAAGGACACGAACGCACCCACCATGACTGAGGTTCCAGATTTTGATGGTTGTATCCTCACTACCGCTGGCAAGCATTTCGCCATTAGGATGGAAGGCAACCGCTGGTAGACCTCTAGTGTGTCCCTTTAGCTCCCACAAACACTTTCCACTACTCGCATCCCAAACTCGTAAGGTTCGGTCTTTGTGTCCGGTAGCGATCGCCTGACCGGTTGGACTGAAAGCAACTGTCTTCACCCAATTGGTATAACCCTGAATATTAGCAACGCAGTGACCGTTACTCACTTGCCATAACCGGATAGTTTGATCTTCGCTGCTACTGGCAAGGGTTTGACCGTCTGGACTGAAGGATATACCCCAAACTCTACTGCTGTGTCCTTGGAGGGTATGAAGACAGGTGTGGGTTTCGACATCCCAAATTCTAATCGTTTGGTCTTCTGAGCAACTAGCAACTTGTTTACCATCAGGACTCCAAAAGGCTTTCCAGATCCATTGGGTATGACTTCTGAGGATACAAAGACATTTTGCATCTGGAAGACGCCAAATTCTGATTGTGCGATCGCAGCTAGCGCTAACTAATCGTTCTCCATCAGGACTAAACTGAACCGATCCGACC
>JAIUYC010000231.1 GCA_020216575.1 Coleofasciculus sp. S288
TCATTAGGCAGCCATCCCCAATGGACAGGAAAGAATTGCAAGCAGGAATGCAACTAGTCCGCTCGAAGTGTATTCCTCTCAATCAACATCCTCTCTTCCAAAAGAAAGCATCGAAGCAGGGAGAGTTCAACGCATTGCCGCAACAGCCTAACCCCAAAAAATCGCTTTTGTCCTTCCCTGTCAAATCACCGATGGAGGCGCTAAGGCAGCGCACTCAGGAGGGTTTGAGAGGCCTCCAGAGTAAAGCGGAACGCATTAATCAGCTTTCAGCAGAACTAGAGACGGCTGTGTTGGAACTCAAAGCGATTGCTCAAGAAGTCAACCGAGACTGGCGAGCAATCCAGGCAACCCAGGAACCAATTACAGGTGCTAGCAAGAAGCGAAATGCGATCGCACCCTTTGTCCCTGATGTTTGCCAATACCAGGCCATTTATGTCCCAATCGTCCACCAAAAGCAGTCAGGGGAACTCGTGTTGACATCAAGAACTGTAGATTTATTTCAAGCTGAGCGGGAAGCGACGTTACTTGCTCAGACTCTGCGGCGTCGAGCAAAAAGAAAACGACTGACAACAGAGTCAAATCAGCTTACTTAGCAATTATAGGACTTACGCACAGACACCACATCTGGTAGGGGCATGGCATGCCATGCTCCAGACTGTCTAACTAGTATGAAACGGCGGTTTATCGGGGTTTGTAAGCCTAGTTAAATCGTTGGGCGACGTACCGATAAGACAGTCTGGCATGCCATGCCCCTACCATTGATGCTTGAGAGACTTTCTTTGCGTAAGTCCTGAATTATCCATACCTCAAACAGAAAGCCACCGCTTTGACCAATCGGTTAAGGGTGGCTTTTGAGAAGCAATAAGTGTTTTATGGTTAAAGCACGCTACTGGTATTTCCCATATAGTTACCTACAATTTTTGCTTTGGGGCAACTTGAGAACGTTTGAATTAGTAGCTGCCATGAACTTCACCAGCGCTACCAGCCACTCCCGTGACTCGACCCGTTAGACCACCCGGAGTTGTTTCTTTAAGGAAGCCTGCATAGGCTTCCATCCCATGTTCGCCAATATCCAAGCCTTCCAGTTCCTCTTCTGGAGTGACTCGAATACCAAGGATTGCTTTAAGGACTAACCAGAAGATAGTACTCAAGAGAACGGTCATTCCTCCAACTGAAACAACCCCAAGAAGCTGAATGAGTAGCTGACTCAATCCACCTCCGAAAAATAGCCCCGCAGCCGGTCCAGCTGTGTATAAGGGGATTTCTCCACGTATGGGGACATCGGGACCAAGGCTAAACAAACCAACAGCCAAGGTTCCCCATATACCGCAAACGAGGTGAACAGAGGTCGCACCGACTGGGTCATCAATCTTGATTCTGTCAAAGAACGTGACCGAGAAAACAACCAAGATACCAGCAACAATGCCGATGATGGCAGAAGAGGGAACATTAACCCATGCACAGGGGGCTGTAACTCCCACTAAGCCTGCCAAGATGCCGTTGATGATCATCGAAAGGTCAGGTTTGCCGAGGTATAACCAAGCGGTAATTGTCGCCGCAATGCCACCAAATGCACCGGCTGTGTTAGTGGTAATGGCAATGTGTGCGATCGCATTCGGATCGGCTGCCATCGTTGAGCCTGGGTTGAAACCAAACCACCCCAGCCAGAGAATCAAACAACCTAATGTCGCGATGCTCATATTATGAGCGGGTAGGGCATTGATTTGGCCATCTTGATATTTACCGAGACGCGGTCCCAAAAAGGCTGCTCCCATCAGAGCTGCCCAACCTCCCACAGAGTGAACCACAGTAGAACCCGCAAAATCAAAGAAGCCCCGGTCAGCTAACCAACCACCACCCCAGATCCAGTGTCCGGTGATTGGATAGGCAATCCCTACTAGCAAGAGGCTGAATATCAAGAAGTCAACAAACTTAATCCGTTCAGCCACCGCACCCGAAACAATTGTGGCTGCTGTTCCAGCAAACACTAGCTGGAAGAAGAACTTTGCTAACAGGGGTATCCCTGTCCAGTTGAGTGAGCTGAAGATTCCCTGGTAAGCATCTCCTGTAACAGGGCTGTTATCCGCTCCATTTAAGAAGAATCCGCCCAAGCCAACAAAATCATTGCCATCGGCGAACATCAAACCAAAGCCAATCGCCCAGAATGCGATGGTAGACAGAGCAAACACAACCAAGTTCTTAGCCAGAACGTTGACGGCGTTCTTCTGACGGCAGAAGCCAGTTTCCAACATACAGAAGCCAGCGTTCATAAAGAACACCAACATTCCGGCAATCATGACCCAAAGGGTATCTAGACCTATCTTCAGCTCAAGTGTTGTTGGACCTTCAACGGGTTCCTGAGCAACTGCTACACAACTCCATGCCAGTACGATAATTGCTGCCAGGGGTATGCAGGCCTGCCAACTCGGAGACAGTCGCTTAATTGCAGTCTGCAACTGTCTGAACGATGAGGGCAATCCGAAAAGTTCGGCTTTTCGATTTGAATAGAGTCGCCTACTTTGAGGGAACGACTTCCTCCTGGAATTTTTCTTGAACCGTAGCCTAGACATCATCACTGGATTTTCCTTAATCCGTCAAAAACATCCCAATGTTTAGCCAACAACCTGTCAATCAAGGAATTTGAATTGCACCGCACATCTTGATTTGAGGGGCTCAGCTTTACCGAATTCTGCTCCTATTTACACGTTCTGCTATCAACGGCTAGATTCGCCGCTTGCTAAGAATATTGAGGAGTTTTGTTGGCTGAACTTTTACCTTAAGACAAAACCGTACAAACAACTGGAAAGATAGTCAAGAGACTTTCAGTTTGTCGTAACGGAAGGTTCTTTGTTTGATTTAAGTCATCAAATCTTGTATTTTCTGAACCCTAAATTTCTGTATAATATAATACAATTCTGGGGTTGATGCTTAAAGTTTAAGCGCTTTGGGAACTCTGGATGTCGATCATCTGTCCCATCACCATGCAGTTATTGTTTTCAGGGAATTGGAAGGCATGATTGGCCGTCAGTTTTTCTATAAATTCGCTGCCACTACCGTTGCCGTTGGAATATTGCTCTCGGCTGTTACCGATTGGGCGGACGCGGCAACAATCCTGAAGAATGGCAGCGTTAATGGGTTCATCCGCAGCAACTCACCCTCCTTGCGTTTTAGAAACCAATCCAGGACTGGTGCTCCCTTGCAGACAGCTCTCGGTGAGGACTATGTCTTTAACGCCCAACGGGGTGACACCATCCAAGTCTCAGTTCAACCTGAAGATGGCAGTAGTCTCTCGCCCATCTTAGTTCTGATCTCCTCACAGACTGGTGAACAAGTCGCTTACGAGGACAGAGGTAATTCGCTACGGTATCAAGTGCCTGCGACTGGAGAATACAAACTTCTCGTCTTGGGTCAAAATAACTCTCTAGGACGTTACACCCTTTCTGTTTCAGGAATTAGCCAGGGAACAGCGTCCCAAAGCCAATCCACTCAATCTTCATCGACTCAAACAACCGATAGAAGAAGACAACTGCTCCAAAATGAGTATGGACTAACAGTTTTGGACAATTGTCCTCCTGCTAGAGGGACTTTGGTTGTCGTCTCCTTTCCGGAAGTCGATCAAACCTATACTTACTGTGCCAATGCTAACCGCTTCGTTCGAGCGGGAGAGTATACTTATGATGCGACTAGCGGCGATCTGAAGCCGGGATCGCCTGTCGCTCAAACCTCTAGTCAAACTACAGATTCAAGAAGGCAACTCCTGCAAAATGAGTTTGGATTGAGAGTGTTGGACAACTGCCCTGCGTCAAGGAATGGTTTGGTTGTCGTGTCTTTCCCCGAATACGGTCAAACCTATACCTACTGCGCCAATCCTAACCGTCTTGTCAGAGCTGGAGAGTATACCTATGACATTAGCAGTGGGGATTTGAAGCCGGGAACACCAACGGCACTCAATCCATCCTCTCAGTCCACCTCGACCACGGATTCAAGGAGACGAACTCTCCAAAATGATTTTGGATTGACGGTTCTGGATAGTTGTCCTGCCTCAACCAGTTCCTTGGTCGTCGTGTCTTATCCTGAAGGGGGGCAAACCTATCGGTACTGTGCTAATCCCAACCGTGTTTTCCGAGCTGGAGAATACACCTATAATGCCACTACCCGCAACTTGGAAGTTGCTAAAAAACCTCAACAACAGCAATGTACTATAATGCTTGCTGGAGTTTGTATTATCCGGTAGCAAGATTCACAAGTTGGCAGGTTAAAGTAGGTTAAAGCCTTCCAACTTCAAGTCATTTTCTCCAAGTACTGTTGATAACCAAGTTCATCAAGTTGGGCTTGCTTGTCCATCACCGATTGGGATAAATTTTGGCGATACTGCTGAACTCGTGCTAGTAATTCAGGCTGATGGGAGGCTAAAATTTGCACGGCTAGGAGACCAGCATTTTTGGCGTTGCCGATCGCAACGGTTGCCACAGGAATCCCTCCTGGCATTTGTACAATTGAGTAAAGAGAATCGACGCCTTGTAAGTGGCGCGTTGCCACAGGGACACCAATCACAGGTAAAGGTGTCAGTGATGCCACCATACCAGGCAGGTGAGCGGCTCCACCAGCACCAGCAATAATAACTTTAAGACCACGCTCGTGAGCTGACCGAGCGTAGTCCACCATTCGTTCGGGAGTGCGGTGGGCAGAAACAATGGCAACTTCGCACGGTACATCAAAGTCTTCACAGACTGCGATCGCGCCTTGCATGGTAGGCAAATCAGAATCGCTGCCCATGATAATACCAACTAAGGGATTGTTATTGGTCATTGGTCAGTGGTTAGTGGTTAGTGGTTAGTGGTCAGTAGCAACGGACAATGGACAATTGGCAACTGACAACGGACTAAGAACAAATGATTTCCAATCTGGATATTATCCATGCTCGCGTGCCTGGTTATCAGGGTTTGCAGCGAATTAGGGTGGATGCGCAGGGCATTATCGAAGTCATAGAACCGATGGATAGTAATCTCCCTCCGGGGGGAATTTCTGAATCTCCCAGAATCGATGTTGCTGGGGATTGGGTGTCTCTGGGCGGGGTGGATTTGCAGATTAATGGGGGGCTGGGGCTGGCGTTTCCTGACGTGGGTGCAGCCGATGAAGAACAATTGAGGGAAATTTGTCAATACCTGTGGAATCAGGGTGTTGATGCATTTTTGCCAACGCTTGTTACTACGTCTATCGAGAAAATTCAGCGATCGCTTTCCATGTTTGCTGATTTTTTGCCCGTTACTAAGGGGGGGGCACGAGGGGTTGCCCGGATTCTTGGAGTACATCTGGAAGGACCGTTTCTCAATCCTGAAAAGCGAGGGGCGCATCCTGCCGAATACTTGCTGCCGCTGACGATGGATAACGTGAAGCGGGTGTTGGGGGATTACGCTCCTATTGTGAAGGTAATGACGCTAGCATCGGAATTAGACACAACGGGTGAGGTGATTCCTTATCTTTGTTCCCTTGGTATCACCGTGAGTCTAGGTCACTCTCAGGCAACTGCTGCCCAAGCCGAAGCTGCCTTTAAACTGGGGGCATCGATGGTGACACATGCCTTCAATGCCATGCCAGGGTTGCACCACCGAGAACCGGGATTGTTAGGTGCTGCCCTCGTCCATCCCGGTGTGTACTGTGGCATGATTGCCGATGGTGAGCATGTCTGTCGGACAATGATTCAACTGCTATTGCGTGCAGGTTCTTATGAAAAAGGACTTTTTTTGGTGAGTGATGCCCTAGCACCCATTGGATTACCCGATGGGGTTTATCCTTGGGATACGCGCCAAATGGAAGTGAAAAACGGCACGGCACGGCTACCGGATGGTACGCTTGCGGGGACAACGCTGCCGCTATTGGTGGGAGTGGAGAATTTAGTAGAGTGGGGGATTTGTGGCGTAAAAGAAGCGATCGCACTTGCCACGGAAGCACCCCGAAAGGCGATGGGTTTGCCTGGAATAGCGGTTGGTCAACCTGCCACGTTACTGCGCTGGCATTGGGATGAGGTGACAAGCAAACTAACCTGGCAACGTTTGACCTTTGATTGATTCAGCTAGTGAGGATGACTACAGGGTGAGAATTCAGTTGGACTTTTTTTATTTTTTAACGAACCACAGAGGCACAGAGAGCGCAGAGGAGAGAAAGGGAGGTTCTCCTGAATCATAATGGTGAATGAGACTCGATGCCTCGCTTGTATGCGTAGCATCAAGTGTGGGTACTTCACATTTACAGAAATTTAAATTTCAGCGTTAATACCGAATGCGGGGATCGATTAAGGCATTGATAATATCGATCGCAATGCTGGCAAAGACGACTATTGTGCCAAAAAACACCATAATTCCCTGTACGGTTGGGTAATCTCGCCGCTCAATTGCCTCATACAGCCGATTAGCTAATCCCGGCCAAGAGAACGTTACTTCTGTTAACACCGCACCACCGAGTAGCGAGGCAAATGTTA
>JAIUYC010000232.1 GCA_020216575.1 Coleofasciculus sp. S288
ATAGGTACTGACAATTTGATCGGGAATTTGAGGCAACCCCAAAGAGGCAATAATCAGGGAAGAAACTTTACCATCTTCGATGTTGAACTTAAATCCCCGTACCCGGCCCAACATCTCACCCGTTTCGGTAATCACCTCACTGTTGATCAGAGTGCTGTAGGCACTCACATCAATATCTTCAATTACGTCTTCGTCATCGACCAGGATTGTATCGCCAATTCGCTGAATGCTGCTCAGGAGCATATACCGTGGCATGCCAGCAACCGAGAGTAAATTATCTCGCAAACCCAGCGCTACAACCTCACGCCGATCAACATCTACCAATAGCTCTTTAACGACACCCAGGCGCTTGGCGGCGTCGATAGTGACTACTTGAGTATTTAAAATATCGGAGCGTTGACGAATTATTTCACTTGTCATTATGTCTTGCAATCCCGATCTCGACTCCTGCTGGAATATCAATAGATTAATATTGGAATGCTACATCATGAAATTTAATCTACCGAATTGCATTTTTGGGTGATAATTTCAGTCCTAGCACTTGAGTATACGCTCCCCTAGCTTGGGTAACCCCGATTGTGCGTTCGGCAGACTCGATCATCGGTCGGCGCAAACTCACAACAATAAACTGGGCAAGCATAGCCTGTTGTTTGATCATTCTAGCTAATCGCTCGACGTTTGCCCCATCGAGAAACATATCAACCTCGTCAAATGCATAGAATGGTGACGGTCGGTAGCGTTGCAGAGCAAAGATGAAACTGAGGGCTGTGAGGGACTTTTCTCCCCCTGACATAGAAGCCAACCGCTGCACGGGTTTGCCTTTGGGGTGAGCCACCAAGTTAAGTCCACCGTTGAAAGGGTCTTGAGGGTCATCAAGTTGCAAGTAACCATCACCATCAGAGAGTTCAGCAAAGATACTAGCAAAGTTCTCATTGATTGCGTCAAAGGCTTCTTTGAAGGCGCGGTATCTCAAGGTGGTGAAGTTTTCTATTCTGAGCAGAAGTTCAGTCCTCTCTGCTTCTAGAGTTGCTAACTTCTCAGAAAGTTCCTGAAGGCGAGTTTGGGTGCGATCATATTCTTCTAACGCCAGCATGTTGACGGGTTCCATTGCCTGAAGGCGTTTTTGACCGTTACGGATTTCCTTTTGCAATTGTTCGAGTTGAGCAGTAATTGGTGATTGGGAAGAGTCTTCCGAATCCCCTATCTCTGGCAGGGAGGTGGGTAACTCAGCTTGTTGGAGTTGGAGTTGGGTTTGTAAGTTAGTGAGTTCCTCGCGTCGTGCGGCTTGGGTTTCCTGGAGTTTTTGCAGTTGCCAGGACTGCTGTTGCTGTTGTAGGTGTCGTTCTCGCAGAAGTTGTTCGGCGCGATCGCGTTCTTGTTTTACTTCTCCTAATT
Organism: Coleofasciculus sp. S288; assembly: GCA_020216575.1. Classification (GTDB taxonomy): domain Bacteria; phylum Cyanobacteriota; class Cyanobacteriia; order Cyanobacteriales; family Coleofasciculaceae; genus JAIUYC01. The sequence continues at coordinate 1,396 of JAIUYC010000232.1, forward strand.
TTTGCTCGAGTCGGGTCAAAAATTCCTGAGTTTTAGTAATTCCTTCATTCACTGCCGCAAGCTGAGCGTTAATCGTGTCTTGTTGTTCCTGCAACGATTGCTGTTGGGATTGATACTCATCTAGTCGTTGGCGTCCTTCTGCGATTTTCTCAGTTGTGCGCTGCTGCTGGTTTTCCAAGTCTTGTAGCTGTTTTTCTGCTGCCCGAAGTGCTTGTTCGCGATCGCTTAATTGCGCTTCCAAGTCTTTAATTCGGCTCTGCATTTGCTGCCACTCGCTATGGGTTTGAGACTGCTCGAGTTCTGCCAACTGCTGGCGCAATGCTTGCAACTGGGTTTCTTGAACGGGTAACTCAGTCGTTAGAGTTTGCAATCGTTCTTGAGCGGTGGTGAGTTCTTGGGTGTTATTCGCGAGAAGCGATCTCACTTGTTCCTGCTGTGCGCTCAGTGTTTTAATCTCTTTGTGTAACTGCTCCAAGCGCAACTGGGTTTCGGAGCGCTTCGTTTTTGCGTCCGTCAGTTCTTTCGTTAGCTGTTTGACGGCTGCTGATTTCTGACTAATTAACTCTCCACAGCGCTCTAAAATCTGCTCGATTTCCTGGAGGCGGTTTCTCAACGCGGCCATCTCAGCCGACTCAGTGGCATCGCTGGTACCAAAGTGCAATCCAGAGCGTTGATTCGTACTCCCTCCCGTCATTGCCCCGCTGCTTTCCAGGATTTCGCCTTCTAGCGTGACGATGCGGTGTTTGCCGAGAAAGGGACGGGCAAAATTGAGGGTTTCAAAAACAACGGTAGCGCCGAAAACGTAGGCAAAGATAGTCTGGTAGCGAGGATCGCAGTCAATTAGGTTAACGGCATAGTCAATGAAGCCATTGGCATAGCGCAGGGCAGCCGTTTCCGTGAATCTGGACGGTTGAATTTTGTTGAGGGGTAAGAAGGTAACTCTGCCCGCTCGTTTTTGTTTTAACAGTTTAATTCCAGCCGCTGCAACGCCATCATCCTCAACCACCAAATTTCCCAAGCGTGCGCCAGCCGCTGTTTCTAGAGCGAGTTGGTAACGGGGTTCCACTCGACCGAGTTGGGCAACTAAACCACAAACACCTGGTAGTCCGGATTGTACGATAACTTTAACGGCATATGTGCCTTGGGCTTCTTGCTCGGCTTGAGATTGGGCTTCTAGTTTATCAAGTTGACGTTGTTTTTCTCGCTGTTCAGACAGGAGGCGAGTTTGGGTTTGCTGCTGAATTTGGAGTTCTTGTTCAGCCGCTGCCAGGGATTGAGCGAGGGATTGGACGGCTTCGGAGGCTGCGGTTAACTGTGCCTCTAGTTTGGTAGCTTGAGCCTGTTTTGTGGCAATTTCTGGCTCTAAGGATTGCAACCGTTGGGTTTGTTCGTCAATAATTCGACTAAGCTGATTTTGGCGCTCTTGCAGTTGCGCTTGCTCGGTGCGTTGTGGGTCAATGGTTTGGAGTAAGGTTTCGATTTGGCGGTTAAGGGCAGTTTGTTGCTGCACCCAGGCTTCCGAGGCAGATGCGATCGCACTGGCTTGTTCCCGACTTTGATTAAGAGTAGCTTGGACTTCGTCGCGTTCGGCACGGCAAGACGAGAGATTTTGTGTCTCTACAAGTTGTTTTTCTTTGCTCAGTCGTTGCAGAGTTTGTTCGTAGTGTTGAATTTCCTCTTGCGTTCGTTTAAGGTTGGCTGCGGTTTGTTGCAGAGTATCTGCCAGTTCCTGTTGTCGGGTTAAAAGCTGGCGTCGTTCGGCTTCCTGGGCAGCGAGGGTTGAGGCGACAGCTAGATGTTCCTCTTCTCCCAAGGCTTTGACACGAACGTTGAGCTGATCCAGTTCTGCGGTGGAGCGATTGATTTCTGCTGCGAGATGGGTGAGTTGCTCGGTTAACTGGGTTTGTTCTCTATCGCCTGCTTCGATTTGTTCCCGAAGCTTCCACTCTTGTTGTTGGAGCAAGCGCCATTTGAGTATCGCTTCCCACTGCTGCTTTTCTTCGAGTTCGGTGCGGAGTTTTTGGTATTTTTCGGCTTTAATGCGATCAGCGGCAAGGCGATCGCGTTGTGCCACTAGTTCCCGTTCTATAATCCGACAACTGTCCTCTCGCTCTTTCACCTGAGCCAACGTTTCTTTGGTTTGGGAAATTTTGCGGTCAAATGCTGCCACACCCGCTAATTCGTCAATAATCTCCCGACGCTCTCGCGAGTTCATGGAGATAATGCTAGTAACATCCCCTTGCAGAACAACGTTGTAACCTTCTGGATAAATTCGCAGCTTGTTGAGTTGTTCGTGCAGTTCTGTGAGATTGCAGGATTCGCCGTTGATGTAGTAAGTCGAGGTGTAACTGCCTTGCTGAGTGACTCTGAGCCGTCGAGTCACACTCCACTCTAACCCTCGCTTGCTAAGGGGAGATTTGCCTGACTCTCCCTTTTTCTTGCCGTTAGTAACAGCGAGTTCGTCTGAGTTTGCCGTTGTCCCTCCGTTCTCTACGAAGGGTTCGTCTGTCTCCTCCTCTGTCCCCTCCGTGTTCGGGGCAGGATCAACGTCTGGATGTTTCCCTTTCCCGTTCCCGGTTTCCTCCTCCTCGTCGTCTGAGAGGGCATCAGGTGCGTCAGACAAATCGAATGTGACGGTGACGCTAGCTTCAACAGTTCCTCGACGTTCTTTGTTGTGGTTGACCAAATCGGGAAGGCGTTCGGCTCGCATTCCCTTGGAACTGGCAAGTCCGAGGCAAAACAGCAGGGCATCGAGAATATTCGACTTACCTGAGCCATTGGGTCCAGAAACCACGGTAAACCCAGGCAGCAACGGAATCGAAGTTGTGCCGCCGAAGGATTTGAAATTGGTGAGTTCCACGCGCTTGACATGCACCATAGGCGCTGGGTTTGCCGAGTCTTATGAGTGGTACAGGTGTTCAGGTGACAATTCTCAACAGGTTAGCACGGGGAATAGGTCGATGAAAGATGGTTTTTACCCAGAGTGTTACTGATGAAGCTTTGATTCAAGCCAAAGATTCTGAGACAGCAACGAACAAGCCTCATAACTTTCTGAACAAGAAGACACGCTCTCAAATCAAAGAAACCATCAGATTAGCCAAAGAAATGGATAAACGAGCTGAATTCTGGTTTAAAAAAGAACCGCATCCTGATGTGCGTCGGTATATTGAGGATAAAGAAGGAATTATTATAGTGTGGAGCAAGGAAACTAATTAAAATGGCTTACTTCTATTCGATTCGCGGTTGGTTGGAAGTAGAACCCGACAAGTTTAGTCAGGCAATTGAAGTTATTAAGTCTCTACAATCAAGCCATTTAAACAATACAAAACTAGGATTGTATTTACAAGGATGGTGCTGGCATGAAACCCATGTGAATTGGACACGCTATTTGTTTTATGGTGCAGATGTGACGGAGGAAGGACTGGAACTATTCGAGAGGACGTTGTATAAATTAACGGCGATAGGATTGAATATCTCGGGTTATTTTCATGCCCAAGGAGAAGATGGAGAGAGAAATATGATATACCAAGTGACTGACGACAATGTAAAAAAAGAGGTTGGTAGTGTTTTGGTGGCAGTCACCTGATAAAGGAATTAGTTTTATCAACAGAGTGGAAATCATGTCATAAAAGTAACCAAATAAAAATAGGTGTTTGAGATATTTTTATGATTTTTATCAATCCCAAGACGGATTTTGCCTTTAAAAAAATCTTTGGTTCAGAGCAAAGTAAAGATATTCTCATCAGTTTTTTAAATGCTCTCCTTTATGAAGCACGTCCTGTTATTGAAGATTTAGAAATTCTCAATCCCTATCTCGCTCCCCGAATACGCGGCGTTAAAGATACCTACTTGGATGTCAAAGCTAAGATAACTGGGGACAAAACTGTCATTATTAAGATGCAAGTATTGAATGTGGATGGATTTGAAAAGCGGATTTTATACAATGCGGCAAAAGCCTATTCCATTCAACTGGACAGTGGGGAAGATTACACCCTGTTAAACCTGGTCATTGCTCTAACTATTACAGATTTTGAGATGTTTCCTAATCTGGACAGAGTAATTTCACGTTTTGTCCTGAAGGAAAAAGATTATCTAGTTGATTATCTCATTTATGACATTGAATTAGTATTTGTGGAATTACCCAAGTTTAGCAAAGAGCCAGAGGAGTTAGAGACACTCACTGATAAATGGCTTTATTTTCTCAAGAGTGCTAGGAAATTAGATAGAGTGCCGGAGACGATGGGGGAAGTCCCAGAAATAAAGAAAGCGTTTGAAGTTGCGAACCAAGCCAACCTGAATCGTGAAGAATTGGAAGACTTGGAGAAACGGGAAATCTGGATACATGATCAGCGGAATGCAGTTAAAAAGGCAGTTAAACAAGCTGTCAAGCAAAAAGCTCTTGAAATTGCCAAGCGGCTTCTTGATGTTTTAGATGAAGAAACGATTAGTCAAACGACAGGATTGAGCCTTGAGGACGTTCGCGAGTTGAAACGCGATCGCACTCAAGGGCAACAGTAAAAAGGTAGAAGGAATTGGAGGCGATTATTTCCGTTGCTATCAATTCTATCCTTGTAGATTTTTTTAAGCCTCGCGGCGATTGAAATCGCGCCTACACAAACAAAGTCCGCCGACGCGGACTGAAGAAATTAATTAGCCTGCGGGAAGGTGCTGGCGCGTCTATGTTTATATAGCCCCACAATTCCATTCTGAGGGAGAAGTTTAATCTACTCTTCCTCAACTGATCCACCACCTAAATACAGCCGGATAACTCCTGATGAAGAACAAGATGAGATTTGAGTAAGCCGCACAATCCGCCCGGAGTTCAAAGATGTTGCTGGCTCATCGTATTCAACGTTCTTTATGAATGCTTCCCCGTTCATAAGGAACACTCGAGCGTTTATTAAGACAGCTTTGATGTTCTTTATGAATGCTTCCCCGTTCATAAAGAACACTCGAGCGTTTATTAAGACAGCTTCGATGTTCTTTATGAATGCTTCCCCGTTCATAAGGAACACTCGAGCGTTTATTAAGACAGCTTCGATGTTCTTTATGAATGCTTCCCCGTTCATAAGGAACACT
>JAIUYC010000233.1 GCA_020216575.1 Coleofasciculus sp. S288
GACGAATTTGGCGAACCTCTGGGTTGTTGGTAATTTGAATTCCTAATTGTTCAACCAAATCAATTGGAATGAATGAATTACCGTTAACCAGAATTCCTTTCTCGCTATACTCATGCTCTTTGAGGCGAATATTAATTTGAGGAAAATCAGTAGTGTTTGGGCTATCTCCTGGTATTTGTTCGCTCCATTGCATTAACCCTTTTGCTAATCCCTTAGCAAAGCGATCGCGTTTTGTTTGAAGTAATTCCAAATCCTGTCGATTGTCAACAAAACACAGTTCAATGAGAATAGAAGGAACAGCTACTTGACGACAAAAACCTAATCCGCCGTGCTGGGACAACGTATCAGATTTAGAACCACGAGATAGAGATTTGCCAGGTAAATGAAGTTCTGGAACTTCCTCCAGTAAAGCCTTTAGCAGTAATTCTGCATCCTGTTTACGTTTTGTATTACCATCAACATGAAAAGCTTCCGTTCCCCGCGCTATGCCATTTGCAGCATTACCGTGCAACTCAACTGCAACATCTCCACTTCTGGCTTGAGAGTTAATCCATTGAATAGTTTGCCTGAGAGTTAGATTATCAGGAACAGAAAGAAAAGTAGCTCCCTGTGATTTTAACTCTTTGCTAACTAAATCCCGCGTGAGCATCATTTCTTTGGATTCTGTTGTGCCAAAAGCAACTGCTCCAGGGTCAATTAGATCGTGACCAGCAGAAAGAAAAATTCGTCCCATTGTTAGTGACTCCGATTGGTCAAACGTTATAGTTGTGTCGGTACGCAAGTTATAGTCCTAGTTTTTCGCGAGTTGTAGGTCCAACGAGTCCATCAACCACTAAGCCTTTATCTTGTTGAAACTTCTTGACAGCGTTCTCAGTTACCAAACCGTAAAGTTCGTCAGCACCAAGTTCACCAAGCGAATAACCCTGACTCAGCAAAGCTTGTTGTACCTTGCGAACATCCTCCCCTTGCATCAAGGGTTGAGTTAACCGCAGGACTCGGAAACCTGCAATGGAAATGCCAAAGCCTTCCACAAAACTGTTGTTGAGTCGTTTCTGGGTTTCGGGTCCAAAATCCCCCTCAGCTTCAATTTGATCGTTGAGATTGTGTTCATTCCATACGCGCTGGAACGCTAGCACTGCTAGTTTTCGGATGTCGCGAGTTCCGCTTCCTTTGAAATCAAAGTGAGGTGGATCGCTCGGCCCTAAATGCTTCCAACCATGCTTTTCCAAAAATGGTTTCCAGGCATTGGGTTCGTTAATATCAATGGCTAGTCCGCTTTGGTGATTACTCGTTGGAGGAACAGCAGCGATCGCAATACCACAATTACCAGCTTTGAAATGGTTGAACAAAACCTGTTGCTGTGCAATAGTGCGGTAGGCGGAGTTAACGAACATGGGACGCCCTCGTTCTGCAATTGCTTTTGCCAGTGCCTTTTTCGCTGGTAGTTGTAGATATGCCCAAACTGCTGGTCCGCATTCCACGTTCAAATCTTCAAAACTGACTAAACAATTGGGGTCAATTTCATTCATCTCGGCAATGATTTGTCGATCCAGTCCCTTGAGTCCTTTGGTAGAACAAGAAGTATAGTTCTTGACCATTACAGAGGTGGTTCGACTTGTTTCTAAAAGGACTATATTGTCGTTTTGTAGAATTTTTACATGGTCAGAGAAAGCAAGCCAGGTATTTTTGCCATTAATAGGATTCGCGAGAACCACTTTGATGTGAGAATGTTGTGCTGTTGTCCAGCTTTGCAGTTCTAATTCTTTCCCTGCTTCAATTCCATGCTTTTTCTCCGGAGCGAGCTTGCTGCTGTCGATGGGTTCTTGCTTGAGAATAGTGTTGGCGATAATTGAGAGTTTCGTAACCATCTTTATTCAGGTGTAGTGTGGGAATGTTGGTAGCACTAGGGAGATGCACCTGAATCCTTACAATGATTCTCACTAATTTTTAGTCCAATTTATGGCAGCAATCAATTTTTATTATCATTCCAAAAAAATTGGAATGAGTGAAAAAAATTCCTATGAACTTTTATCACACTACTGTTTTTCTTCAATCTTGCCATATTCATCAAAAACAAAATGCTCATCTCGATTTCCTTTGCTTTTATCAATCCACTTAACCCAATAATGTCTTTCTTCATACCGGAAATCTAAAATTGGATAACCCCCTATACCAATATCGACCAAAGTATCTTTAGATAACTCTGATGACTGTTCTGTAGAAGGTTTTAACACAGTTGGCTTAGTGATTTTCAAGACATAATCTTTATCAGGTTTAGGTTCATCTTCATCTGACTCTCCAATTAATCCATCTTTGATTGCTTCAGCCATTTTCTCAGCATCAAAGCGATCCATGTCTACTTTTGAGTCACAGAAACAACACTCAACTAGAATAGCTGGCATCTGAGTATTCTTAATAACAAAAAACGGTGTGCTTTTCACTCCTTTGTTTTTGACTCCTAGTTTTACGATTTCGTTTAGGACAGTCCTAGCTATAGCTTTAGAAGTATTACTAATAGCAAATACTTCCGTTCCATTGGCTTGTCCATTAAAAGCGTTAAAGTGAATTGAAACGAAAATGTCAACACTGTTAGCATTCGCTTTATTCACTCGTTTTCTCAAAGACTCTCCTACCGTTGCAGCAGTTGTAGGAGTACAATTAATAACGCTATGACCTGCGGCTGCCAGCTTTTTCATCAGCAGTGTACCAACAGCTTTAGTTAAGTCATCTTCTCTCTTACCACTAACCCCTACTGCCCCTGTATCTGGTGAGCAATTGTGTCCTATGTCGATGCCAAATTTCATCTTCTGCTTCCTTTTTTTGCTTTAGAGGAAGAAATTATCTTCCTGGATTACATACGAATAACCCACCCCCGATCGCACTGTCGGTGAGAAAAAGTGAGTTCCTCCTACAGGGGAATGTAAATTTCCCGTAACATTGCCACTCAGCAGTCTGAAGAACCCAGTAAATTGAACCAATACCTCAAGATAGCTGGCAATGACAGGACAAGAGGCGCTTACCTTAGTTGATACGCTTTTACATGCTGCTAACCTGGCACAAGGACTCAAGGACACTCAATCGGCAGTCTTTCTGGAAATTTGGGCGGGACACTCCTATCGGGATATTGCCGAGCATTTAGGTTACGATCGCGACTACATCAAACAAGTCGCTTCGCAGTTATGGAAGTTGATTCATCAAGCAATCGATGAGGAAGTCTCGAAGCGCAATCTTCAATCCGTATTGCGTCGCTACCAACAGTCGCAACAAGCTGCAAACGCATTACCTGTCATTCAATGCCAGCAAGATTGGGGTGAAGCACCCGACGTTTCCCGATTTTACGGGCGGCAAGGGGAACTGCAAACGCTAGAAACTTGGATTCTTGAGGACAGTTGCCGTGCGATCGCAATTCTTGGACTCGGTGGGATGGGCAAAACTGCCCTCTCGGTGAAACTCGCTCAACACGTCCAATCCCAATTTGACTGGGTGATTTGGCGCAGCTTGCAGCAAGCACCACCCTTAGAACTCATCCTCAGCGAAATCTTGCCCATTTTATCAGGTTCCGAGGTCACAACCGACAGCTCAATCGATGCCCTAATGAAACAGTTGCGCTCAAAACGCTGTTTGTTAGTCCTCGATAACGTTGAGTCGATCTTGCAAGACGGAAATCGCAGCGGACAGTACCAACAAGGGTTTGAAGCGTACCGCCAGCTATTCGATCGCATCGGCGACGAACCTCACCAAAGTTGCCTGATGATCACCGGACGAGACAAACCGGGCGGATTTGCCGTGCGAGAAGGAAAAAACCTCCCCGTGCGATCACTGCATCTCCAAGGACTCTCAGGCGTAGAAGCTCAGCAAATCCTCATTGTAAAAGGCTTAGAAGCCACAGAAGCCCAAAGTCAAACCCTTGCTAATTACTTTGGTGGCAACCCTCTTGCTCTCAAAATTGCTGCAACACCCATTCAAACGCTGTTTGGTGGCAATATTCAGGCATTTTTAGCTCAAGGCAGCACGGTTTTTAGCGATTTGTGGGACTTACTCGATCGCCAGTTTGATCGCTTATCTCCCCTGCAACATCAGATTATGTACTGGCTGGCAATTAACCGGGAAGGGGTAACACCAGCCAAATTACAAGAAGAAATTCTACCCAAGGTGGCTTGGCGAGAGTTACTAGAAGCGTTAGAGTCACTTCAGGCGCGATCGCTCATCGAAGATGAGCGATCGCTTATTGAAACTGGAAGCGGCAACCTAGCGCAACAACCCGTGATTATGGAGTATGTCACGGAACACTTCATCCAAACCATTGAGCAAGAGATTACAACTGGCAACCTTAATCTGTTTAGAACCCATGCCTTAATTGAAGCCCAGACTCAAGACTACCTGCGCGATGCCCAAATTCAATTCATTTTACACCCTTTAACTGAGCGCCTTTTAACGCACTTTGCAACGCAAGCTCAACTTGAGGAACACCTCTGCCAGATTTTAGCGTCATTGCAGCATCAAACAGCGGTAGAAACGGGTTATGCAGGAGGCAACCTGCTGAATTTATTCTGTCACCTGAAAACTGACCTCAAAGGATTTGATTGTTCTCAACTCGCCATTCGACAAGCGTACTTAGCCAATGCCACATTGCACGACGTTGATTTTACGGGTGCAAAAATTAGCCAAACCGTCTTTGCCGAAACCTTTGGGGGTGTCGTCAGTGTAACGTTTAGCCCAGACGGACAGAGTTTTGCCACGAGTGACACCAAAGGCGAAATTCAAATTTGGGATACTCGCACTGGAGAACAATTAGTTCGCTGTCGGGGACACCAACACTGGACGTGGGCAGTTGCTTTTAGTCCAGACGGACACTATCTCGCCAGTGCCAGTGACGATTATCGGGTCAAGTTATGGGATGTGGAAACCGGGGAATGTTTGCAAACCTACAAAGGACACACCTACTCGGTTAGTGCTATTGCTTTCAGTCCCGATGGGCAAATCATCGCCAGTAGCAGCCAAGATTCAACGATTCGTCTGTGGCAGGTTACCCCCATCAAACCAAACATTCAAACCTCAGATTCTCAATCCAAAATCCAAAATCTAAAATCCAAAATTGTATTAGTCGGTCATGAGGGTCGAGTTTGGGCGATCGCATTTAGTCCAGATGGTCAAACTCTAGCTAGTGGTGGCGAAGATTGTACGATTCGATTGTGGGATGTTGCAACTGGAGATTGCCGTTGTGTTTGGCAAGCGCACCTTCACCGGGTGCGTTCCGTAGCATTTAGTCCAGATGGTCAGTTGCTTGCCAGTAGCAGCTACGACCAAACGATTAAACTGTGGGATATTAAGACACAAAAGTATCTTAAAACCTTGCGCGGGCATCGACAGGCAGTAACAGCGATCGCATTCAGTCCAGACGGTCAACAGCTTGCCAGTAGCAGTTTTGACCGCACGGTCAAATTGTGGGACGTGCAGACAGGAGAGTACCTGAAAGCCTTTCTCGGACATACCAGCCGAGTTTGGACGGTGGCGTATCATCCCAACGGACAGCAAATGGCCAGTGGTGGCGACGATCATGCAACCAAACTCTGGAACATTAAAACGGGACGTTGCACGAAAACCTTCAAAGGACATACCAATGCCGTGTTATCCCTTGCCCTGAGTGCTGACTGCCGCTATCTAGCAAGTGGTCACGAAGACCAGACTGTCAGATTATGGGATATTCAAAGCGGTGCGATCGTGCAGACGCTACGAGAACATACTAATCGCGTGTGGTCGGTGGCGTTTCAACCTGCCACCCCCCAACCCCCCTTGGTAAGCGGGGCTAGGAGGGTTCTCGCCAGTGGCAGTGCAGACTACACCATTAAATTATGGGACTTGACGTTAGGAAACTGCCTGCAAACCTTGCACGGTCATGCGAGTTGGGTGTGGAGTATTGCATTCAATCCTAACGGAATGCAACTGGCTAGTGGCAGCTACGATCAAACCGTTAAACTGTGGGACATTAGCGCCGCTCAATGCCTGAAAACCCTGCAAGGACACACCAGTCCAGTTGTCTGTGTTGCCTTTAGTCCTGACGGGAAACTACTGGCAAGCAGTGAGTTTGATGGGATTATCAAGCTGTGGAACGTTGACACTGGGGAATGCTGCCAAACCTTGAAAGGACACACCAATAGCGTATGGTCGGTAACGTTTAGCCCTAAGGTCGAGTGGTTACTGAGTGCCAGCTTTGACCAAACCCTTAAACTTTGGTCAGTCTCGACAGGCGAATGTCTCCAGACTTTTAGCGGACATCAGGGTGCTGTCACTGTTGCCCGATTTAGTCCAGACGGTCAGTTCATTGTCAGTGGTAGTTTAGATCGCACGCTTAAACGTTGGAATATTCATACAGGGCAATGCGATGCGACGTTGACGGGTCACTCCGAACTCGTTTTTACGTTGCTCGTTGCCTCTATCCAATTTGGAGATGAAGCCTCTGCAATGCTC
>JAIUYC010000234.1 GCA_020216575.1 Coleofasciculus sp. S288
AGGAATTTGCCAAGAAACCCTCTCAAGTTGTTATTGTAGTAGACTCTTCCAATTCGATGTCGGGTGGCAAACTACCTGCCGTGCAGAATACCCTGCGCCATTACATCGAAAATTTGGGACCGAAAGAGCGAGTTGCCCTAATTGACTTTGACTGGGAAATTCGTCCTCCAGTCGAGGTGGATGGTACTCCCCAAGGACGCGATCGCGGTATGGAGTTTATTGCTAACCTGCAAGTGGATGGCGGCACCCAATTATACGATGCTGCCCTCTATGCTCGTAACTGGTTACAGCAGAATCGGCGCGAGGATGCGATTAATGCTGTGGTGGTTCTAACCGATGGGGAAGATACTAATTCCGACATTAATCTCGAACAACTGCGTCAAGAACTGGAAAAAAGTAATTTCAACAGCGAACAACGCATTGCTTTTTTCACGATTGGATATGGGAATGAAGGGGAATTCAATCCTAAAGTTCTTCAACAAATTGCTCAACTCAATGGTGGTTACTACCGCAAGGGGGACCCTCGAACGATTTCATCTTTAATGTCGGATTTGCAGCTGGAGTTTTAAGCTAGAGTTTTAGTTTGTGAACGAACCACAGAGGCACAGAGTCCACAGAGGAGAGAAAGAGAGGTTTTATAGCAGAGGGCAGAGGGCAAAAGGTAGAGGGCAGAAGGTTTATTACTGATACGTGGTCATTTTAGTTGTTAAATCTGTCCTAACCTTTATGGCTACAGCTATAAAAAAAGCCCTGTCAGTAGACAGGGCTTGTTCATCTTAGCCGACAGGTTGGAGTAACCTGGTTTGCGGTTTACCAGGCAGTACCTTTACCTGACCGTTATCATCGATATCAACGACTGCGGTGTCTCCTTCGTCAATCTGACCGGATAGCATTGCTTCAGCTAAGCTATCTTCCAGGAGGCGCATGATTGCCCGTCGTAAGGGTCGAGCACCGTAATTGGGATCGTAGCCTTCTTGCACCAAGCGCTCTTTGAAGCGTTCCGTAACTTCTAGCGTGATGCCCTGTTCAAGGAGTCGCGTGGAGACGTCACGAAGCAGGATGTCAGCGATTTGCTTGACCTCATCCTTCGTTAGCTGACGGAAGACGATAATTTCGTCGAGGCGATTAAGGAATTCAGGACGGAAGTATTGCTTGAGGTCTTCGTTCACCTTATCGCGGATTCGATTGTACTTTGCCTCTGCTTGGTTGTCGGCGTCTTCAAAGCCAAAACTACTGCCACCTTTCTCGATCGCCCGAGAACCGATATTGGAGGTCATAATAATCAGCGTGTTCTTGAAGTCTACCGTGCGACCCCGAGCATCGGTCAACCGTCCGTCATCCAACAGTTGCAACAAGGTGTTGAAGACATCGGGATGAGCTTTTTCGACTTCGTCGAACAAAATCACGGTGTAGGGCTTGCGCCGGACAGCTTCGGTGAGTTGACCCCCTTCGTCATACCCAACATATCCCGGAGGCGAACCAATTAGCTTGGAGACGGTGTGAGATTCCATGAACTCGGACATATCGAGTCGAATCATCGCCTCTTCTGAACCGAAGAAGTACGCCGCTAAGGCCTTGGTGAGTTCCGTCTTACCGACTCCAGTAGGACCGGAGAAGATAAAGCTAGCGATGGGTCGATTGGGATTCTTTAACCCAACTCTTGCCCGACGAATGGCACGAGAGACGGCTTTGACAGCATCATCTTGACCGATGACGCGCTCATGCAGAGCGTCTTCTAGGTGGATCAGCCGTTCGGATTCGGATTCGGTCAGCTTGTTAACTGGGACGCCAGTCCAAGATGCGACGATATGAGCGATGTCTTCCTCATCAACGATGGGGGTAATGAAATCTTGAGCTTCTTCGGTTTCGGCTAACGCTTTGAGTTGAGCTTCAATGTCCAACTCGCGATCGCGTAACTCTCCCGCCTTCTCAAAATCCTGAACCTTGACTGCATCATTTTTTTCTTGGGTAACCTGACGCAGTTCTCGCTTCAGTTCTTTGAGTGCAGGTGAAACTTGAGAGTTCATCAAATGGATGCGGCTTCCCGCTTCATCAATCAGGTCAATTGCTTTATCGGGCAAGTAGCGGTCTGAGATGTAGCGGTCTGAGAGCTTAGCAGCAGCCTCTAGTGCAGCATCCGAAATTTCTACTTTGTGGTGTTGCTCGTAAGCCTCACGCAACCCTCGCAGAATTTCAATTGTCTCTTCCACCGAGGGTTCTCCCACTCTCACAGGCTGGAAGCGGCGTTCTAGTGCGGCATCCTGCTCGATGTGCTTGCGGTATTCATCGAGAGTCGTAGCGCCCAAGCACTGCATTTCGCCGCGTGCGAGGGCAGGTTTGAGGATGTTCGCCGCATCCATACTGCCTTGAATGGCTCCTGCACCTACCATCGTGTGAATTTCGTCAATCATCAAGATGATGTTGCCGGCTTGACGAACTTCCTCCACAATCTGGGTGAGACGTTCTTCAAAGTCCCCTCTATAGCGAGTTCCTGCTACCAGCGAACCCATATCCAAGCTGATCACCTGCTTGTCTTCTAAGAGTTCGGGAACGCTTTTGTCTACAATGCGTTGGGCAAGTCCTTCGGCAAGCGCTGTTTTACCGACTCCAGGTTCCCCAATTAATACAGGGTTATTCTTGGTACGACGCCCCAGAATCTGAATGACTCGCTCAATTTCCTTGACACGACCGACAACTGGGTCAAGTTTGCCTTCGGCGGCTAGGCGGGTGAGATTGGTGCCAAACTCTTCCAAGGTCGCTGTCTTGCTCGATCCACCTCCCAGGCTCGAAGCCCCTTGTCCTCTGGGTGCAGTAGCGGCAGCGACTTCTCCTAATGCTTTAATCACGGCATTGCGGACATTTCCTAAGTCAGTGTCCAGGTTTTGCATGACTTTGGCTGCAACACCGTCCTTGTCCTGGGTGATTGCCAGCAACAAGTGTTCCGTACCGATGTAGTTGTGTCCGAGTTGGTTTGCTTCTTTAAAGGATTGCTCGAAGATGCGCTTCGCTTTCGGGGTGAAGGGAAGTTCAGTAGGGAGAAAGCCAGAACCTCTACCGATCAGATTTTCTACTTCTTTGCGTGCCTTTTCCAGGGTGATGCCGAAGTCTTTCAGGACTTTAGCTGCCACACCTGTTCCTTCGCCAATCAACCCCAGGAGAATCTGCTCGGTTCCCACGAGGTTGTGTCCCAGGCGACGTGCCTCCTCCTGGGCGAGCATAATGGCTTTGATGGCTCTGTCTGTGAAATGTTCAAACATCTGGGTTCCTCTTACCGAGCGATTCTAAGAAGAGGGTGAATTTAGAGTTCACCCTTGTTTAAACTTTTATGTACTTACTGATAACAATGTATCTCTCTCAGGTAAGCTTCCACAGTGGGCAAAACCGTAACCTTCAGGGGGAGTTACCGCAATACTGCTCGGTTAACGAACGTTATCCATCGAGGCAAGCAGGGGGAGCAGGGGGAGCAGGGGAAGAGAAAACAGCCTTATCCGAGCAGTATTGGGAGTTACCGTCTCTCCAGCGCAGTCAAAGGGAAAAAGTAAACAGTAAAACGCCTCCCTGGCTGGTAGGTAGAGGCGAATACGCAGAGGATAAGGGCAAAAAACTATTCAATTGGATGTTTGCCTGATCAGTGGGACACTCATTCGACGACAGCTAGAAGCGCGAGGAGCGAGCAAGTGTTCGTCTACAAAGACGAGCGATCGCAAGGCTAAAGCCCTTACTACAAACAAAAAACTAGATTTTTTGTGACACTTGCGTAAGTCCTAAGCGATCGCAGCTAGGCGTAATTTTTGAGTATCTTGCATAAATGTCCCAGAAAAAGGTGATATCTACTCCAACTACATCGCAAAGATTGTCGTTTGTTGTTGCTAAGGGGCAAACTCAGGATGACTCAGATTCAGGTGTATCGGAGATGTCAGCTAGGAGTAGTGAGTGTTCTGGCAATGAGTGGAGCAATCGTTGGCAATTGTGCCTTTGCCCAGAACATCACCTTAGATGGAAGCCTTGGTCCGGCTGGAACATTGACGGGTCCTGATTACTTCATTCCTCAAGCAGTGGGTCAAAGGGTTGGTAGCAATCTCTTTCATAGCTTTGGGCAGTTTAACCTAGACACTGATGAGGCAGCTATTTTTCAAAGCGCTCCCATAATTAGGACGATTCTGTCACGGGTTACGGGTGGCTCTCCCTCCTTCATCGATGGTCTAATTTTAACCACGAGTTCTAATGTCAATCTTTTCCTAATGAATCCGAGTGGGATTGTATTTGGTCCCAATGCTTCGCTGGATGTAGGTAGTGCGACAAGAGGTTCATTTGTAGCTACAACCGCAAATGCGATCGCATTTGGTCCAGCAGGTGCTTTTGAGGCTTCCCCGTCTCAACGGGATGTTGCCTTACTGACAGTCGATCCGTCCGCCTTTTTGTTCAATCAAATGGCCGCTCAACCCATTGTCAATCAAGCGGGGTTTGCAGGTCTACAAGTTCCTCCGGGTCAGAGTTTATTGCTAGTAGGAGGCGACGTGAGGTTAGAGGGAGGACGAATGCGAACTCCGGGTGGTCGCATTGAGTTGGGAGGTGTGGCTGGAACGGGAACAGTTGGATTGAGCATCGATGGCAACGACCTGCATTTGAGTTTTCCCGATGGCGTAGAGCAAGCCGATGTGTCTCTCACAAACGGTGCTGGACTAATAACTAGAGGACCGAGCGGCGGTGATGTGCAAATTTTTGGCAAGCGTGTGGCGATCGCTAATGAATCCGCGATTATCGCTGATACAGTGGGGAATCAGAATGCAGGAGGAATATTCATCCGGGCAGAAGAGTTAAACCTTGAAAGCAGTTCCTTTTTGAGCGCTTTGACGTCCGGTTCGGGAAAGGGTGGAGATATCACCTTTGAGACAGCAAAACTGCTGATCGAAGGGGGAACGCAAATTGGCACAGGAACAACTAGTTCAGGTGGGGCAGGAAATTTGACGGTTATTGCCTCAGACTCAGTGGAAGTGAGGGGTACGTCTGCGGATGGGACAGTCAGCGGATTGTTTACTCTGATGAGAGGAACCGGTGATCCTGGAGACTTAACCATTCAAACCCGGCAATTAGTCGTTCAAGATGGAGCGCGGATAGATGTTAGTGCTTTTGGTGAAGCCCAACCAGGAAATTTAACGGTAACCGCCTCGGACTCCATAGAACTGATAGGAACCTCACCCATAGACGACCGGAATCAAAGTGGTTTGTTTCTCTTGAATCGAGGTGTTGGCACTTCTGGGAACTTAACTGTTCAAACTGGGCGATTAATTGCTCGAGACGGGGCTGCGATTGTCGTTGCTGCTAGTGGTGAAGCCCAGACAGGAGATTTAACGGTAACCGCCTCGGACTCTGTAGAACTGATGGGAACCTCACCCCTAAACGAGCGCAATAACAGTGGTTTGTTTCTCTTGAATGGAGGTGTTGGCACTCCCGGAGAGTTAACCGTTCAAACCCGGCGATTGATTGCTCAGGGTGGGGCACGGGTAGAAGCGAGTGCTTCTAATGCAGCCCAGATTGGGAATTTAACCATTACCGCCTCAGACTCTGTAGAACTGAGGGGTACATCCGAAACGATTGGATTTGCTAGCGGCTTATTTGCTCGTTCTCTGGGAACTGGAGATGCGGGAGACTTGAGGATTGAAACGGAGAGGTTAATTATCGAAGGTGGAGCACGAGCCTCAGCCTCTACAAATGGAGGTCAGGGAGGGAGATTAATCGTCAACGCTTCCGAGTCCGTAGAACTAACGGGTACGGCTGAAGGCGATAACATTGACCGAGGTCCATTTACGGGTCAATTTGGCAGTGGCTTGTTTACTCAAACGGTCGGTGAGGGTAATGCTGGAGAGTTAATTATTGACACCAAGAGGTTGATTGTTCGGGATGGGGCAGAGGTATCTGCTTCTACATTAGGTCAGGGGGCAGGGGGAACTTTAAGGGTTAACGCCTCAGAGTCTGTAGAGGTATTTGGAAGAGCGGCAGATGACGATAACGCTGTCAGCCGCATATTTGCTGGAACTGCTGGCGAGGGAGTTGCTGGAAACTTACAGATTGTCACTGGAGAGTTGAGCGTGCAGGATGGCGCTCAAGTCACTGTCAGCAGTCAAGGGACAGGAAAGGCAGGCGACCTAGTCGTCGAAGCTAACTCCATCCGCTTAAACAACAAAGGAGAACTCATCGCTCAAACCCAATCGGGTGATGGTGGAAATATCACGCTGCAAGCACGAGACTTCTTACTGATGCGCAACGGCAGTAATATATCTACTACGGCTGGTCTTGAAGGGACGGGTGGAGATGGTGGAGATATCGATATCAATGCCAAATTGATCATTGCTGTGCCTGTTGAAAATAGCGATATCAGGGCCAATGCCTTTGAGGGGCGTGGGGGAAATATCCAGATCTCAACTCAAGGTCTGTTTGGCATCCAGTTTCGACCTC
>JAIUYC010000235.1 GCA_020216575.1 Coleofasciculus sp. S288
CAGAGCGTTCCAGAACAGTCTTAACATATTGTTTCTCTCTTAAATCAATTGAAGTTTTAGGGAATGTTGCCAGCTCAGTTGAGTTTGCTAGACAACGCTCCAAAAATCTAGAGTTTTTATCTTCTCACACTATATTTCATTTAAGTATTTAATTTTGCAAACTGAATATAATGTTAAGTAGCTTTGTTAATTAGCACACTCATATTCATAGTTTTATCTATTACACATCTTTCTTAAGGCGGATATTTTTAATACTTCGCTAAGCCAGAGGATCAGCATACAATTCAGGGTCGAATTTTCCTGGTAGAAAACCTAGGGATGCAGAATCTAATATGCAAATAGGTGCAATTACCTTCTTGCAATAATTCTGCAAATCGGTAGAAATAGAGAAGGAACTTGCTTTTCTGGGGAAGGCTCTTACCCAACTAAGCTGACGTGCATTCAAATTGCATTCAATGGACGGGCAAGATCTCCATCTCGCAAAAGTTCCAAAAATGTGGCTATGAAAAATTGGATGCCCGTTAGCTTATGCTGAATAGCAGACTGATGCAGAGGGGGACGCTACCTGTAGATTGGTTAAAATTTATAATTCCCCTACTCTTGATTTTAGGAATATTTTTTCGATTCGTAGACCTTGACCAAAATCTTTACAGCATTGATGAGGTAAGAAGTTTCTTACGACTTTCTGGCTACACAGCTAGAGAGTTTGTTGAGCAAGTTTTGGATGGAGATGTAATCACTGTTGAAGAGTTTCAAACGTATCAGCGTCCAAATCTTGAAAAAAACCTACTTGATGCCATCAATGCTTTAGCCGGAAATCCAGAACATCCGCCTTTGTATTACTTAATGGCGCGATTTTGCGTTCAGTGGTTCGGCGCACCCGTAGCCGCACGATATTTAACTGCTTTTATCAGCTTACTTGCATTTCCTTGCCTGTATTGGCTGTGTCTGGAGTTATTTCAATCGTCACTTACAGGTTGGATAGCCATAGCACTAATAGCTATTTCCCCCTTACACGTTCTGTTGGCTCAGAAAGCAAGACAGTATAGTTTGTTGGAGGTAATAATTTTACTATCAAGTGCTTCACTCTTGTATGCTTTGCAGTTGGCAACAAGACGGAGTTGGATAATTTATGCCGTTACTCTTGTCTTGGGATTTTACACTCACTTATTTTTTGGCTTGGTTGTAATTTCCCATGGAATCTATGTAGTGGTAACTAGAGGATTGCAATTTAGTAAAGCTTTAGTGAATTATCTTCTAGCTTTTTTGGTAGGACTAGTAGCCTTTGTGCCTTGGCTTTGGGTTATCATTACCCGCTTAGATCAATTAAATCAAAAAACAACCTGGGTAAGGAATTACCGAACGAGTCTGCCCAATATTGTTAAAATCTGGCTTCATAATCTTAGTATTGCTTTTTTTGATTTTAATTTACCTGCAAGTTTTAAAAATCCAATTCCCTATTTTGTATTAATTTTAATAGCCTATTCAATATACTTTCTCTATCGGCAGAAGTCAAAGCAAGTCTGGTTATTTATCTTGACGCTGATAGGAGTGACAGCCCTAGCTCATGGATTGTCTGATATAATTTTCGGAGGAAGACGTTCACTCCTCTCTCGGTATCTTATTCCATGTTATTTGGGAATTCAGTTAGCTGTTTCTTACCTCTTCGCTACTCAGCTAACCACCTTTTCTGTTAACCTTTGGCGGCAGAGGCTGTGGAAGCTTGTATTGGCGATACTGCTCTCAGGTGGAATTGTATCCTGCGTATTAATTTCTCAAGCACCAGGGTGGAACGATGATCAAGCAAGTCTTACGAATTTAGAAGTAGCACCTATTATTAATAAAACTAACCATCCGCTGGTAATTAGTGATGCTCATTACATTTATATATTCCCTCTGAGCTATCTTCTCGATTCAAAGGTAAATCTTCAGTTGTTCACTTATAAAAAGCCAAACTACATCGAGAGTAAACTAAATGTTCTAGGCAGTTTTGACCGTTTTAAAGAAGTATTTATTTACTTACCTTCCAAGAATTTACTAGGTATATTTGAAAAAAATTATAACTTTAAATTGGAATTAATTGTTAAGGGATCTAAAGGCAAGAAGTGGCTTTACAAATTAGTCAAGTAGAAAGCAAAGGCTACTTTTTCAGGGGTTCGCCAGCAGCCTTCCAACTCTGGATACTGGGCAGAAAACTGCGAACATTGCTATCAGGTGTTACTGAAAATAAGTTAGTTCTTTCGCATCAAGTAGAAGACGTAGCTAAAGTATTCACCATAGCGATCGCAAATGTCGAACTCTCGTTCAGTCTCATCGAGGACTTGAGCAAGTGCTGAGTTGGTGCTAGCTTCAGGACGGAGCAACGCCACTCGTTCCTTCAAGGGAGTGAGGTATTCGTCCCACCAGGCTGAACGAGGCAAAACAAAGCGATCGAACACCTCATAACCTGCCTCAGTAGCGGTTTTAATATTTCCCTGAATGGTAGTCATTGTCGGATAAGCTTCGTGCCAAAAGTCCAGTACCTCAACAGGGGGATTGTCGAGAAGCCAAGTACATTCACTCGCTACCAGTAATCCCCCATCACGCAGTAGCGGACGCCACAAGCGCAACCCATTAGCAAATCCTAAGATGTAGATCGAACCCTCCGCCCAAATTAGGTTGATGCTTTCCAGTGAATCTTCCAAGGACTCCATGTGAGCGTGACGAGTAGTTACTAGATGGGCAAGTCCTTCGGCAGTCGCTGATTGCTGAAGACGGAGAAGATAGGGTTTGTGAAAGTCCACTGCGGTGACAGGGGCGTTCAGGTGACGGGCTAACACCAATGTCTGCCGTCCCGGACCACACCCCAAGTCTAGAATCTTCGGTGATGGCGGCAGGGGTGGCAGGCGGCGGATGGCTTCAAGCGTTGCGTCATCGCTTCCCGGCCCTTCTCTGGGAATGTCACGGTGGAGCGTAAACAAGGCGTCTAAGTTCATATTCCACAATGTTAATGTTGCTGTTCTATATAGGTGAAGACCGTTACGCCATTAATTGCAGGCGAGTGGTGGAAGTCGTTCCTAGGGTGACGCTGAAAAAGCTACACCATGCACCTGAGTATGTCTCCGGTTTGTTTAACTACCGAAGCCATCTCGTTCCGGTAATCGATCTACGCCAATTAATTCAGGGGAATTCCTGCCGTCCCCATTTGAGTACTCGGATTGTCTTGGTCAATTCCCAAAGACGCGATTCTGCGGATGGTAATAGCTACGATACAAGCCCTTCACACATTTTGGGACTCATAGCGGAACGGGTAACAGAGACACTCAATAAGCCAGAAGCTGAGTTTGTCGATCCGGGGATTAAAATGGATGCTGCTCCTTATCTGGGAGAAATGATTGCGGATGAGCGGGGAATGATTCAATTGATTCGGGTGGAGTACTTGTTGCCAGAATCGCAGCGATCGCACTTACTGCCAGAGCAGTCAGATTGAAGTTGGTAATTGGTAATCGGGAATTGCCTATTACTGTTGTGCTTCCTTTTCGACTTTTTCGCAGGAGCTTTCGCTAAGCTCTCTATTATAACTTAGCTGAATAACAAAAGGGATGACGGGTATCACCCCTAAGAGTGCGATCTCATTACTCCTAACGCCGATCCAAAACATTTATTTTCCCGATGAACTTCCCTAGAGTTTGAGGAAACTACCCGATCGCTAAATCAGTGTTAAAACTGATAAGTTTCCTCCGGCTAATTACTGCCAGCTTTTATGAACCAGGTAGCCATTGGGGCTTTACTCAACCAGAAGATTGGCTTAAACCCGCATGCCATCGGCTATGCTAGCATTGCCAAAGCTGTAAGCCACCGCATGGCAGTTTGCGATTTGACTGATACAAACATCTACTTAGCTCGATTGCAAACATCAGCTCAGGAATTAGAAGAACTGATTGAAGCCGTAATCATACCAGAAACTTGGTTTTTCCGCGATCGCGAACCGTTTGTAGTTTTGAGCCAGTATGCGATCGCCCAGTGGTTCCCCAGTCATCCCAAGGGTGTGCTACGTGTCTTAAGCCTGCCTTGTGCAACCGGCGAAGAACCTTACTCAATTGCGATCGCCCTGATTGAAGCCGGATTATCCCCAAAAAACTTTTGCATTGATGCCGTTGACATCAGCAAAAAATCACTCGTGAAAGCGCAACAGGCTCTTTACAGCAAAAATTCCTTTCGGGACTATACTTCAACCTTACCCTACCTAGCCCGAACTCAGAACGATAGCCTCTTGGGTTACAAATTTCGAGAACGCTACTTTATTCAAAAGGGAAAACAATACCAGTTACAGGACTGGATTAGGAGTACTGTTAAATTCATTCATGGCAACCTGCTAGACCCCTATTTTCTGATTGATAAAAGCCCTTATGATGTAATCTTATGTCGCAACTTGTTAATTTACTTGGACTCTTCAGCCAAACAGCAGGCACTCCAAGTTTTGCAGCGTTTATTAACAAATAACGGGTTGCTATTTGTAGGACACTCGGAAACAGGACTGTTTTTAACCCCTCAGTTTTTCCCTGTGCAACACCCCTTTGCTTTTGCCTATCGGAAGTTAGATGATAGAAGTCAGACGTTAGGAATTAGGAACCAAGTAAATTTTGAACGGCAATCTTTCAACCTACCCTACTCTACTCCAAATTCCTTTAGAGCCTCTACTCCTACCCTTCGCCTTCGACAATCCCTACCCTATCCGCTACGCACATGCCACGCAAACGGGAATAGCTTCGCCGCAGGGGGAATAGGAACGCCTGCGGCGAACCAATCTTCTAACCTTCAACCCGAAATCCAAAATCTAGGTCAAGCCTCTGCGATCGTCAACGAGCGACCCAAAATCCGAAATTCTCAGACTCCTATTCTTAAAACGGCTCAGAGGTTAGCCGATCGAGGACAATTAAATAAAGCCGCAACACTTTGCGAAACCTATTTGAGTGAAAACCGTACTAGTGTTGAGGCTTATGTTCTATTGGGACAGGTGCATCAGGCAAGAGGTAATGAAGAACAAGCGGAGCAATCCTTTCATAAAGCGATTTACCTAGAACCCAATCACTATGAAGCACTCATCCATCTTGCTCTACTCAAAGAACATCGTGGAGATTTAAAAAATGCTGCCCTCATTCGGCAGCGAATCCAACGACTGCAAAAATTCTAAGGAGAAACCAGCGCTGTACTCATACTGCAAAGCAGAACCCGAAGGGTAGAGTCAATGTCTGGAGAAGTCACTCATGACGCATTGGTTATGGCTTGCAGACAAAGGACTAAAAGCTAAACACTAAGAACTAAGACCTAAGGACTGAGGACTAAGGAAAAACCCATGTTTAAGAACATGACCTTGCAAGCACGGATGGTCAGCGCATTTGTGTTCATGGGTCTGATCGTATTAATCGTTGCTCTAGTAGGGTGGATCGGAACCTCTCGGTTATCCCGCTATATCGATGAAATCGGAGAAAAGGCATTTCCCAGCACGGTTAGCTTGTGGAAAATTAACGAAGCGCAGACCCAAATTGAGTCATCAGAGCGAGCGCTGCTTAATCCTAGAACAAGTGCTGAGGAAAGACGAAATCAGATAACTCGGATTGAAAAAGCCTGGAAGCAGATAGACGAAGGATTTAGCGAATACGAAGAAATTCCCCGCCGTTCAGAAGAAGACAAGCTTTACCAAGCCTTTCTACCACTATGGGAAGAGTGGAAAGAAGATCATCAGGAATTTCTACAGCTCAATCAAGAATTTGAGAGATTCACCATTCTCGATCCTCTGCGAACGGAGTTGGAGTTGCGGCGTCAGGGGCAAAGTAATTCACCTCGGATTGCAACCGCTATGGAAGCCAGTGACAAGCTGAGCCAAATGAACGAGCAGGCATTTACAGAGAATGTACCTGCATTCAGGGAATCGACGGAAGCGATGCTAGAACTTCTGTCCTATAACGTTAGCTTGGCAGAAGCCGCTAGGAACTCAGGTGCACGAGGAGTGCTTCGCTCTATTTTCTGGATTGTTGTTGGTACAGTAATCGGTCCTCTCACGGCCGTGCTGTTTGGGATTTACTTTAGTAATGCGATCGCTAGACCCTTGGGTCGTAAAATTAGTCGAGTTGTAGGAGTGGCAGAACAAATCTCTGAGGGCGATTTGACTACTCAAGTTCAACTCACGGAGGATAAGGACGAGATTGGGAAACTCCTCACCGCCTTCGGAGTCATGACCCAAAACCTAAATTCACTTATCCGCCAAGTACAGCAATCCGGAATTCAGGTAACGACTTCCGCCACTCAAATTTCGGCGTCTGGCAAGCAATTAGAAGCCACTGTCACCGAACAAGTTGCTTCTATCAATCAGGTAGTCGCCACAACGAGGGAGATTGCTGCCACTTCTGGGCATCTCGTACAAACGATGACGGAAGTCACCTCCACCTCTCAAGCGACTGCGCTT